>JANNYX010000293.1:0-3626 GCA_031410295.1 Rhodoferax sp. | reverse complement strand
TGCGGCTGAACGGCCGTGACGCGATTGGGATTGGCGTCATCCGGCAGGCCACAGCCAATCCGCTGGAGTTGTCCGAAAGTGTGCGCGGCCTGCTGGCCAAGGTCAATCGCGACCTGCCCGCTGGCGTTGTGATCGAAGTGGCCAACGACAACTCGGTGTTCATTGACCGCTCCATCAAGGCCGTGTTCACGACGATCATTGAAGCTTCGGTATTGGTCGCGCTCGTGGTTTTTGTCTTCCTGCGCACGTTTCGGGCCTCCATCATCCCGCTTTTGGCGATCCCGGTGTCATTGGTAGGTGCTTTTGCGTTAATGGGCATGGCCGGTTTCAGCGTGAATACGCTGACCTTGCTGGCGTTGGTGCTGGCGATTGGTTTGGTGGTCGACGACGCCATCGTCATGCTGGAAAACATCTACCGGCACATTGAAGAGGGCATGGCGCCCTTCCAGGCTGCCATTAAAGGCGCGCGTGAAGTGGGATTCGCCATCGTGGCCATGACCATGACGTTGGTGGCGGTGTACACGCCGCTGGCATTCGCACCGGGGAGAACCGGTCGGTTATTCACGGAATTTGCGCTGGCGCTGGCTGGTGCCGTGGTTGTGTCGGGCATCGTGGCGCTGACCTTGTCGCCCATGCTGTCTTCCATCCTGCTCAAGCACAATCCGAACCCGAATTTTTTCGACCGGGGGATGGAGTCTATCCTGCAGGCCGTCACGCGTGGCTACAGCCGCTTGCTGAACTGGACCTTGCGCCACCGCTGGCTGGTGCTGCTGGTGATGGTCGGCAGCGGCTGGGTCAGTTGGGCCATGCTTGGCGAAATCAAACGGGAGCTGTCCCCCATTGAAGACCGAGGGGTGATATTGGCCCAGGTGAATGCGCCTGACGGCTCGACATTGGAATACACCAACCGGTACGCCCGCGCTATTGAGAAGGTTGGTGAAAGTTTTCCGGAGATCGACCGGACTTTCGGCAACATCGGCAACCCGACGGTTGCCCAGGGCAACGTGTTTTTTCGCACCGTGCCGTGGGAGGAGCGCAAAAAAACCACCATGGAGATGGCGCGTGAAATGACGCCGCGGGTCGCCGGGCTCCCGGGTGTCACAGCCTTTCCGATCACGCCGCCGTCGCTCGGCCAGGGCTTCACCCAACGCCCCATCAATTACGTCATCATCACGTCGGACAGCTACCAGAACCTGGCGCAAACGGTGCGCCAGTTCCAGGACGAACTGGCCAAAAACCCTGGCTTTATTCAGGTCGATACGGACCTGCGCCTGAACAAACCCGAGATCAAACTTGAAGTTGACCGCGAACGGGCCGCTGACATGGGTGTTCCGGTTGAAGCCATCGCCCGCGCTGTGGAAACCATGCTGGGCGGGCGCAAGGTCACACGCTACAAAAAAGAAGGCGAACAATATGACGTGATCGTGCAGACCAACGCGACCGGCCGCGACACGCCCGATGACATTGAAAAACTTTTCGTGCGCGGTCGCAATGACGCCATGATTCCCCTGTCGGCCCTGGTCAAAATCCGAGAAATCGTCGTGCCGCGCGAACTGAACCATTTTGGCCAGCGTCGTTCTGCCACCATCACGGCCAACCTCGCACCCACGTATTCTCTGGGCGAAGCCTTGAATTATCTGGATACCACCGCCAAAACAGTGCTGAAACCGGGCTACGCGACCGACCTGAACGGCATCAGCCGCGAGTTCAAGAATTCTTCCGACTCCTTGACGCTGGTGTTCGCGCTGGCGCTGTTGTTCATTTTTCTGGTGCTGGCGGCGCAGTTTGAGAGTTTTGTTGATCCGTTCGTCATCATGCTCAGCGTGCCACTCTCCATGGCCGGGGCATTGCTGGCACTGCAATGGTCGGGCGGCACCCTGAACGTGTTCAGCCAGATTGGCTTGATTACCCTGGTCGGACTCATCACGAAACACGGCATCTTGATTGTGGAGTTTGCCAACCAGTTGCGCGAGCAAGGGCTCGATACCCTGGCTGCGATCAAAAAGTCCGCAACCCAGCGTCTGCGACCGATCATGATGACGACCGGCGCCATGGTGCTGGGGGCCTTGCCGCTGGCGCTGGCAACTGGTGCCGGCGCGGAGAGCCGCAAGCAAATTGGCTGGGTGATTGTGGGCGGCATGAGTTTGGGAACGCTCCTGACGATCTTTGTCGTGCCAACCATGTACACCTTGCTGGCGAGGAAATTCGCGCCCGGCGCAAAAAAAGAGAAAGCTTTGGAGGACAAGGCCTCGGACATGCCTGAAATGTCATCTCCCAAGGCTCAACCGCTGCCCGCGGCCGAGTGAATCGGTTTCAATCACCCATTGCGAATCAAGATCCGATGATGCCGCCGTCTTTTTTCCGGATCGCCACTGTGGCTGAGCGTGGACGTCCATTCGGCGTGTAGTCCGGCCAGTTTGAAAACTTGCTGGGTTCACGCGGGTCGCTACGGTCGGTCGGTGTCTCGCCAGGGTGTTGAATGTTGATAAACACCGTCGTGCTGTCCGGCGTGAAGGTGCAACCGGTGATCTCACAGTTGGTCGGTCCCGTCAGGAACCGCCGCGTTTCGCCAGTGGCCGGATCACAAGCCAGCATCTGGTTGTTGCCAATGCCTTTGAACTCGCCCTGGTACATCTGTGTAGCGTGGACGTCAGTCTGAATCCACAACACGCCGCGTTTGTCAAAGGCAATGCCGTCGGGACAACCATAGATGTCGCCCTTGATATTCCCTTTGGCCTCGGGGCGGTTGTTGGCCGGGTCGCCCGCCAGGGCCAACAGGTTCCAGTTGAAGCTGCCGCCGTCAAAATCTTCGGCGTCTTTCCAGCGGATGATCTGGCCCATGGTGTTGTTGGCACGCGGGTTGGCGGCATCCACACCGGGTTGGTTCGCCTGGCCGCGTGAGCTGTTGTTGGTCAGGGTGCAATAGACCCAGCCACTGTGCGGGTCAATCGCCAGCCACTCAGGACGGTCCATTTTGGTGGCGCCCAGAAGGTCACTGGCCTGGCGCGCCTTGATCAGTACTTCGCCTTGATCGGCAAAGCCGTTGGCCGCCGTCAGCGGCCCTGGCCCATGCGTCAACGGCAACCAACGGCCAGAGCCGTCGGCGTCAAAACGACCGACAAACAATGTGCCGTGATCAAGCAAGTCCCGGTTTGCCTGGGATTTGGTCAAACCGCCGCCGCCCGGGGCAATTTTGTCGCGACTGACGAACTTGTAGATGTATTCAAAGCGCGCGTCCTCGCCCGAATAGACGACAGCGCGCCCGTCCTTGGTGACGCCAACCCACGCGCCTTCATGCGCCGCCCGGCCAAGCGCCGTGCGCTTGACCGGCGTGCTGCCTGGGTCCGTCGGATCGACTTCGACAATCCAGCCAAAACGGTTGAACTCGTTGGGGTTTTTCTGCAGGTCGAACCGCGCGTCGAATTTGTCCCATTGGTAGGCGCCGTCTTTGCGGGCGCCCCAGCGGCGTTGGTGCGATGTAGGCGCTTCGGCGCCGCCAAAATAGATTGCCCAGTTTTCTTCACCAGAGAGGTAAGTGCCCCACGGCGTTTGACTGGACGCGCAATTGTTCAGTGTGCCCAACACCGCGCGGCCAGCAGGGTCAGCGGAAGTGCGCATCATGGCAT
>JANNYX010000292.1:0-5496 GCA_031410295.1 Rhodoferax sp. | reverse complement strand
CCGGCGGGAAATTTGGCCCCCACGCTCCCCACTGCGTGTGGTTCGCTGCCCGCTTCGTTTTCCCCAGACTTGCGGGCCATCACTTCAAGGAAGACGTCTTCCAGGTCGGCCTTGCGGATTTCCACGTCTTCAGCCGTCAGCCCCGCCTCTCGCACTGCCGCCAGGTATTGCTCGATCTCGGCGGCGTTGTGCGCGGGAAATTGAACGATGCGTCCGGTGATCCGCGCCTTGGCCGCCAGATAAGGCGGCAGTTCGCTGTCGATCTTGAAGCGCAGCACATTGCTGGAGGCCGCTTTCAGGAGTTCGGAAGTCGAGGCCAAGGCCACCACTTTGCCGGTTTTCAGCATGGCGATGCGGCCGCACAGGGCTTCGGCTTCTTCCAGGTAGTGGGTCGTCAACAGCACCGTGTGGCCCTGTTTATTGAGTTTGGCAATGAATTGCCACAAGGTTTGGCGCAGCTCGACATCCACACCTGCAGTGGGTTCATCGAGCACGATAACGGGTGGTTTGTGCACCAGGGCCTGCGCCACCAGCACACGGCGCTTCATGCCGCCCGAAAGTTGGCGCATGTTGGCATTGGCTTTGTCGGCGAGGCCCAGGCTGTTCAGCAGTTCGTCGATCCAGGCGTCGTTGTTTTTAACACCGAAATAACCGGACTGGATGCGCAGGATGTCACGCACGTTGAAAAACGGGTCAAACACCAGCTCCTGGGGCACCACGCCGAGATTGCGCCGCGCCTTTGCATAATCGGCCTGCACATCGTGCCCCAACACGGCCGCCTTGCCACGGGTGGCGCGGGTCAAACCGGCCAGCACGCTGATCAGGGTGGTTTTGCCGGCGCCATTGGGGCCCAACAGCCCAAAAAATTCACCCTCCTGGATGTCGAGACTGACGTCATCGAGCGCAAGGAATGTGGCGCTTGAACCGGGGTTTTTGGAGCCGGCACCCGGTGTGCTTTTGGCACTTCGTGGCAACAGATAACTTTTGGAGACGTTCTGAAAGGAGATTGCGGGCATGGGAGCCGGCCATTTTAGCCGCCCGTTTCAAGGCAAGGCCCTGGCCGCCAGCCGGGCCATGGGCCTAGGCCGGCTGAAGCAGGTCGGCGACCCCGTACAGCGCGGCGAGATTTTTCAAGCGCAGGGGCACACCGTGTACCACAAACCGCTTTCCCACCGCCTGCGTTTCGCGGCGGAACTCCAGCAACACCGCCAGCGCCGAGGAATCAAACTGGTCGAGCTTTGAGGCGTCGACCTGAACTTCGGCGCCGGTCTCGCCGCGCAGGGCTGCCAACTGGGTTGACAGGCAAGCGCCGGCCTGTGCCTGGGTCAACACGGCCGGCAATGTCAGCATGTCAGCTCAACCCTTTTTCGCGTTGTTCTTGTTGCGCTCAGCGAGCAAGGCGATCAAACCATCGATGCCCTTGGTGTTGATTTCCGCTGCGAACTGGCTCTTGTAGGTTTCAACCAGCCAGACGCCCAACACATTGATGTTGAAAATTTTCCAGCCGGCGCCCTGCCCGGCGGTTTTTTCCAGACGGTAATCGAGCTGAATCGGGTCGCCCCGGCCCTTGACTTCGGTCCGCACCACAATTTCCTTGTCGTCCGCAGCAGCGCGCATGGGTTTGAGCGCGATGACCTGGTCAGACACCTGTGTCAGTGCGCCGGCGTAGGTGCGCACCAGCAGGGTCTTGAATTCATCCTGCAGGCGTTTGCGCTGCTCGGGCGTCGCCTGGCGCCAGCCTGGGCCCACGGCAGAGGCCGTCATGCGCTCGAAGTTGACATGGGGCATCACTTTGGTTTCAACCAGCGCCACCACTTTGGCGGTGTCACCTGACTGGATGCCCTTGTCAGCCTTGATGCTGTCCAGCACTTCGGTGGACAAACGTTTGATGAGCGCGTCGGGCGCCTCATCGCCGGTTTGAGCTGCGGCACCCACGGCCAAGCCCAAACCCAGCGCGGCAGACACGAAAAATTTGGCCAAATAACGACGGTTCATTCTCAATCTCTCCAAAGCGGTGTTGTCCGCACCTCTATCAACGTCCGGGCGCGATTTCGGGCCGACAGGCCCTGGTGATCGCCGTGATTCAAATGCCACGGCGCGTAACGGCCTTAGCGTTGCGGCCCTATTTGGACGGCGGTGCTTCCGCTTCGGGGGGTTCCTGTCCGTCAAATACCAAGGCCTGGCGCCGCTGCAAAAACACATCGCGGGTAAAGGTGTATTTGTCCAGCGCCGCTTCATCCAGCAGGTTGCCGGCATTTAACACTTTCTCACGAAAACTGATCAGGCGCAGGATCGACAGGCCATCTGCGGTGGTGCTCAACACCGTCGGGGCACGATTCACCGGATCGCCCTGGGCGTCAACCACCAGGCCGGCACTGTCACGCACTGTTGTTGGGCCAAAAATGGGCAACACCAAGTAAGGGCCTGAATTGGCGCCCCAATGGCCCAGCGTCTGGCCAAAGTCTTCATTGCGCCGCTCCAACCCCATGGACGAAGCAATATCGAGTGCGCCGCCCAGGCCAAAATAAGTGTTGACGGCGAAACGCAAAATGGTTTCCACCGTCGCCTGCCCCTTGAGTTGCAGCGCGGCATTGACGGCAACCCACGGTTCCGCCAGGTTGGCAAAGAAATTGCTGACCACGGTTCGCACGAAACCGGGCGTCACCGCCTGGTATGCCGTGGCGGCTGGTTTTAGAGCCACCCGATCCAGGGCGTCGTTGAAGGTGAACATCGAGCGGTTGAAACTCTCGTACGGGTCGTTCACCGTGCCGGCGGGCGCCGTTGCGCACCCCGTCATCAAACAAAATAGCGATAAGGCCGTCAAAGAACGGACATTGTTTGCTACTATTTTAGTAGCAGTTGGTAACGCAACTTGGATGGTCATTTTTTCGTTTCATTCCCTGGGGATTCATTTGCCGCGCCTTTTGACGAATCTTTTGAGGGATCTTTTAAGGGATCTTTTGGCGGCCCGTTCGATGGCTCTTTGGCTGGTTCCTTGGCGGAAGGCTCCTTGCCATCCGCCGCCTTGCTGAATAAAAACTGGCTGATCAAATTCTCCAAAACGACGGCAGATTGCGTGGTGCTGATGGTGTCGCCGGCAGCCAGGTTTTTGTCTGCCGCGCCAGCTTCGATGCCAATGTACTGTTCACCGAGCAAACCCGCGGTCAGGATCTTGAGTGAGCTGTCTTGGGGAAAAGCGTACCGATTATCCATCGACAGCGTCACGCGCGCCTGAAACGACTTGTCATCAAAGCTGATCGACTCAACACGCCCGACCACCACGCCGGAACTCTTGACTGGCGCTTTGGGCTTGATGCCGCCCACGTTGTCAAATTTGGCGACAACCTTGTAGTTGGTCTGAAAATTAAGCGACAGTAAATTCGCCGACTGGAGGGCCAGAAACAGCAATGCTGCGGCGCCGATCAACACGAACAGGCCGACCCAAAAATCATTGTTTGAGCGTTGCATGACAGACTCCAGAAAATTTTTACAAAAGTTCGATCAAAGGCTGAACATCATGGCAGTCAAGATGAAGTCCAGCCCCAAAATGGCCAGAGACGCCACCACCACCGTGCGCGTAGTGGCGCGCGAGACGCCCTCGGGTGTGGGCTGTGCTTCAAAGCCCTGCAACAGCGCCACAAAGGTCACGGTAAAGCCAAACACGATGCTTTTCAAGACGCCATTGCCCACGTCACGCCAAATATCAACCCCGCCCTGCATCTGGCTCCAAAACGCCCCGGAGTCCACGCCGATCATCAAAACGCCGACGACCCAGCCGCCCAGAACTCCAACCGCACTGAAAACTGCCGCCAGCAGCGGCATGGTGATCACACCAGCCCAAAAACGCGGCGCCAAAATGCGGCGTACCGGGTCGACTGCCATCATCTCCATCGCGCTCAACTGCTCCCCCGCCTTCATCAGGCCGATTTCGGCAGTCAGCGAGGTGCCCGCGCGACCGGCAAACAGCAAGGCGGTGATCACTGGCCCCAACTCCCGCACCAGACTCAAAGCGACCAGCAAGCCTAGCGCTTCGGAGGCGCCGTAGCGTTGCAAGGTGTAATAGCCCTGGAGCCCCAGCACAAAGCCGACAAACAGGCCAGAGACCGTGATGATGGCCAGGGAATAGTTACCCAAGAAATGGATCTGGTCCCGCACCAGGCCAAAGCGCTTGACGGTGGTCCCCATCAAACCCAGCAATTGCACGAACAGCCGCGTGGCGCGCCCGATGTCTGCCACGCCCGCCTTGAAGGCAAACCCGACGTCGGCCGGTTTGTACCAGCTCACCGTGCCTTCTCCCGCATTTTGGGGGCGGCATCCGCGTTGGCATCCGAAAAGTCTTGATCAATGGTCGGCCCCGGATAATGAAACCGCACCGGACCATCCGGCAGGGCATTCACAAACTGGTGCACCAGTGGGTCAGTGCTGTTGCGCACCTTATCGGGCGTGCCTTGCGCAGCGATTTTTCCGTTGGCCAGAATGATGACCTGATCGGCAATGCCAAAGGTTTCGTCCAGATCGTGCGAAACAACGATGCTGGTCAAACCCATTGCATCGTTCATCTGGCGGATAAGGCGCGCTGCCGTTCCGAGCGAGATGGGATCGAGCCCGGAAAACGGCTCGTCGTACATGATCAGTTCCGGGTCGAGCGCAACGGCACGCGCCAGCGCAACACGGCGCGCCATGCCGCCTGAAATTTCACTGGGCATCAAGTCGCGGGCGCCCCGCAATCCCACGGCGCCAAGTTTCATCAGAACAATGTCGCGAATCAGTGCTGGCGCCAGGTCGGTGTGCTCGCGCAAGGGAAAGGCCACGTTGTCAAAAACCGAAAGATCAGTGAACAGCGCGCCAAACTGGAACAGCATGCCCATGCGCCGCCGCGCTGCATACAGGGCGGCGTGATCCAGCCGACCCATGTCCACAGGCGGCAGATCGTCCGCCGCCTCCCCGGCCAACAGCAGCTCTCCCTTTTGCGCCCGGCATTGCCCGCCAATCAGTCGCAGAACGGTGGTTTTGCCGCCGCCCGAGGCGCCCATCAGCGCAGTGACTTTGCCACGCGGAATCGTCAAGGAGATGCCGTCCAGAATCGCCCGTTCGCCGTAACCAAAGGTGAGGTTTTTCAGTTCAACCAGCGGTGAAGGGGAGGATGTGATCATTCAGAAAAACAAGGCGCTGCGGCTGCACCGCGAGCGGTTGATGATAAAGGATCAGCACGACGGCCTCTGGCATCAGGTCAATCGTCAAACAGGTACTTTATATACCTAAATTGGGTATATTAGAGGCAAAATAAGGTCAAAAATCGCAAAAAAACGATGAAATAGACTTCCAGCCCTTTTATTATATAGATAGTTTGCTATTTATAACGTAGCACTCTTCAGTCCGAGGCGTTAACCCGAGACGTCAACGCGGCAAATCGCTTGCGCCCATCAGGAATTCATCGACCGCGCGCGCTGCCTGGCGGCCTTCACGGATCGCCCAGACCACGAGCGACTGGCCGCG
>JANNYX010000291.1:0-5127 GCA_031410295.1 Rhodoferax sp. | reverse complement strand
CATCGCCTGGATCATTTCGCGCATGCGCTCGGCAATCACCATGCCAAAGGTGACATGGCAATCCGGCAATACCACAGCGAATTCTTCGCCGCCGTAACGCACCACGGTATCTTTGGGCCGCACACAGGAGCGCAGACAGGCGGCAACAGCCTGCAAGACCTTGTCGCCAACCGGGTGGCCATAGGTGTCGTTGACGCGTTTGAAATGGTCAATGTCCAACAGCAACAGCAAGGTTGACTCACCCGAGCGGGCGAGAATCGACAATTCGCGCTCCAGCACCGCCAGAAAATGGCGCCGGTTGGCCAGGCCAGTCAGGGGATCTTTGAGCGACAGGTCGCACAGAAGGTCAATCACCCGCTGCAAATACGCGGTTTGACTCTCTCCGTCCAGCGGCGTCGAAGCCGCGCCGCCGTGACCCAGGAGCGCGCGGGCATCGCCCAACTGCAGGGTTTGGAGGTCGACCTGAGCGGTGGACAAGGGCTGAGTCACGAGTTTCAAATCCGGTTTTTCGGTTCCCGATTTAGGAGATGTTTGATACAAGTTTAACAGGTTGATACTCATTTGAACTGTTGAAAATGGCCGAAAAAGCCGGTTAATCCATGGGAATCAAGGGGTTTGTCAAAGCAGCGCCAGCGCGGCCAGGGCCTCTGCGTCGGTGCGGTACATCCTGAGCAAAGGGTCGTCGTCCAGCGCTTTGGCGCGGCGCAGAATTTGCTCCACCGGCAGCTTAATGCCACTGATGTGCAAGGTCACCGCGTTTCGGGCCAAGTTTGTGCGCAATTGTTTGAAGGCTTCGACGCCAGTCACGTCAATCCGGTTGATCGGCTGGGCAAACAGGCAAACATGGCGCGTGTCGGGGTGTGCGCCCAGATGTTGGTCAATGGCCAGGCCAAACCCGCTGCTGGAGGCAAAATCAAGCTCGGCGTCCATGCGCAGGGCATACAGGTTGGGGGCCAGGGGCGGAAGTTGCCACAAATGGCGGTCACGCAGGCTGCCGTCCGGGTGTAGGCCAACCTCGATGATGCGCGGATGCAGCCGGTGGTGCAGGAAATGCGAGAGGCTCATCAGCAGTCCCGCCAACACGCCCCAGTGCAGGCGCGGCGCCGTGGCCAGGGTGAGCAAAAAGGTCACACCGCAGGTCACCGCTTCGGCCTTGGAGACGCGCCAGAATGTCAGCAGTGAATGTGGTTTGACGAGCGCACCGACGGCTGCCATCACCACCGCCGCCAGCACCGATTTGGGCACGTCATGCAACAACGGCATCAACCACAACAGCGCCAGCACGATCAGAATGCTGGTGGTTACCGTGGTCCAGCCACTTTTGGCCCCGGCATGCAACAT
The DNA here is from genome assembly GCA_031410295.1 of Rhodoferax sp. Lineage (GTDB taxonomy): Bacteria > Pseudomonadota > Gammaproteobacteria > Burkholderiales > Burkholderiaceae_C > JANYCG01. The sequence continues at coordinate 3,786 of JANNYX010000291.1, read as the reverse complement.
GATTGCGGCGCGCGAGAACGAGGTGCTGGTCGCGAAGGTGCCCGACAAAGCAGCGGTGAATTTGGCCAGGCCCTGCGCGATCAGATCCTGGTTTTCATCCCACCGCGTGCCGGCGTTCAGGTGTTCGGCCTTGGCGCTGGAGGCGGTTTCAAGGTAACTGACCAACGTGATCACCATCGCTGGCAGCAGCAATGCCTCCAGCGTGCTCCACGGCAGCAGCCCAGGCCAGTAAATGGCCGGCAACCCGGCGGGAAGCGGCCCCACCACCGGCATGCCGGTATTGGCAGCGCCCAGCCAGACGCTCAATGCGGCGCCGACCACCACCACGGCAATGATGACCGGGAAATTTGGCAAAAAACGCGCCAGCAGGCGTTTTCCCAACAGCATCACCAACAGGCTGCCAATACCAAACGCGGCCGCTGGCAAGTTGATTTTGGGTGAATGCAACAGCGTCGGCAAACTGCCGTCAAGGCCAATCAAGGCTGGTAGCTGCGACAACAAAATCAAAATTGCCGCCGCCTGTGTGAAGCCGGTGAGCACCGGCGAACTGACCAGATTGAGCAGCCAGCCAAATTTGCCCAAGCCCAGGATCAACTGCAAGGCGCCGGACAAAATTGCCAGCCAGACCGCCAACTGCACCCACTGCGCACTGCCCGGCGCGGCCAGACCCGCCAGCGAGGTGCCGACCAGCAGGCAAGTCAGGGCGGTCGGACCCACCGAGAGGCGCACCGAGGAGCCCCACAATGCAGCCACCAGCGCTGGCAAGAAAGCGGCGTAAATACCGGTTACCAGCGGCATGCCCGCCAGAGCGGCGTAAGCCACACCCTGCGGAATCACCATCAGGGTGATGGTGATTCCGGCGATGATGTCACTTTTGAGCAGCGAAGCGTCCGGTTTGGGCCAACCCAGGAAGGGGAAAAGGCGTTGTAATGGGATCAAGCGGCCCCCCGTTCTTCGCACTTCAAGTTAACGCCAGGTATGAATCCATTGATCGAAAAATCCTCCGCAAGAATTTTGATAGCTACATTTATTATAGCTATCTGGGCCTGTCCAATATGGGCTAAACCGTCGAAATTTTCTCAAGACCGGTGGATGGGTGTGGTCACGCATGTGTCAGACGGAGACACCGTTTGGGTGCGACCCGTCGCCGGCGGGTCAGCCGTCAATATCCGCATCGACGGCATTGATGCACCTGAAATCTGCCAGGCCGGGGGAGCGGAGGCGAAGGCTGCATTAAGCCACCGTGTGTTGCACCAAACGGTCAGCGTAGAGGGCAAGCGCCGCGACGGTTATGACCGGCTATTGGCCCGCATTTGGCTGCAGCAGACCGATGTCGGCGAAGCCATGGTTAAGAGCGGCCAGGCTTGGGCGCACCAGTACAAGCGCTACGCGAGTATGTATGCGCCCGAGCGGGCTCAGGCCCAAGCGGCGCGCCTTGGCCTGTTCGCGGATGCAAACGCCGTGCATCCGCGCGAATTCAGAAAGCGCCACGGGCCTTGCTCTCGGCCTTGATTGAAGCGCCTATTTGCGGCGGCAGGCCTTCCCCTCGTAATGGTGCCGCTGAATGACATAAGCTTTGCCATTCCAGCGCAGAACCGGAAAGCAAAATCCTGGGCCGCCGACTTCGATATCCGGCCAGCCGCCAGTGCCTTTGGTGGTCAAAAACTGGAGAATTCCGGGACTGCGGGCCATCACTTTCCATGTGCCGTTGGTCTGCTTGCTCAGGAGGGTGAAGCCGGTACCCGTATTGCCGAAACAAAACGTGCCGCCCTCAGTGATCACGACTTCAGGGAGTCCGTCCCCATTGGCGTCGCGCACATCTTCGATTCCGCCAGGCCCGTACATGGGTGTCGGATCCTCGCATCGGTGCCATTGCGCGCTCTTTTTCTTGAAACCCGCTGCCTTGAACGCAGCGGCCTCGTCTGCAGGTGGAAGTTTTGCGGGCGCGGCATTTGCGCTCAGGTACGTCAGACACAGCACTGCGCTTGCGAGCCATATAGACAGTTTCACGGAACACCTTCCATTCTCTCAACGGTCGGTTGCCAAGTCTGATACCAGGAATCGGCGTTGTCAACTCACCTGCTCCGACACTATTCTCCACACACCCCACACGCAGCGTCTTTTGACATGCGGATTTCGCTGAATTCCATCGTCAAACCGTCCAGCATCACCAGTCTGCCCGCCAATGACTGGCCTGCGCCGCTGAGCAGCTTGACGCCCTCGGCGGCTTGCATCGCGCCAACGATGCCAACCAGCGGTGCGAGCACGCCCATCGTGGCGCAGGCGACTTCCTCAAAGTTCTCATCAGGCGCAAAGACACAGGCATAACAAGGTGAGTCAGGCTGGCGCATGTCATACACGCTGATTTGGCCATCGAATCGAATCGCTGCACCGGAAACCAGTGCCTTTCTGTATTTAACGCAGGCGGCGTTGATAGCGTGGCGCGTCTTGAAGTTGTCGGTGCAATCGAACACCACATCGGCTTTGGCGACCAGTGCTTCGAGCGCCGCACCGCTCGCGCGCGCGACGACCGATGTCACGTTGACGCCGGGGTTGATGGCCAGCATCGCCAGTTTTGCCGACTCCGCTTTGGCCTGCCCGACACGCGCCGTGGTATGGGCAATCTGCCGTTGCAGGTTGGTGAGGTCAACCGTTTCTTCATCCACCAAAGTGATCTGCCCAACACCCGCCGAGGCCAGGTACAAAGCCACCGGCGACCCCAGACCACCGGCGCCAATGATCAGCGCGTGGCCATTGAGGATGCGCTGTTGGCCTTCAATGCCGATTTCGTCCAGGAGGATGTGCCGCGAATAACGCAGCAACTCTGAATCATCCATCAACTGGCAATCAAAATGATGAGGAGTTTTCGCGCCGGGCCGCCCCAAGCGTTCTCGAAGAGCGGCGAAGCCAAAATCCGGCCCCACTCCAAGCGAAGCGCAGGATTGCCGCTTGGGGCAGGGAGCCACACGCAGTGGGCGACCGTGGGGGCAAAATTAATTCTCTTTGACTTCCTCTTTGCGCTCAGTCATGGTCTTGCTCACCAGCACCGGGCGGCCTTTGAGTTTGTTGATGGCCTGGGCCAACTGGAAGTCTTTGTCGGTGCCGTATTCGGGCAATTTACGGTCCGCCAGCGGTTTTTTCGATTCTTCTTCGAGCTTTTTGCGTGCCCCTTCACGGGCATCTTCACGCGCCTTGGTGCTGGCGGCGTCTTTCTTTTCGTCGCCCTGGCCACTGCCCAGGTGTTTTTCCAGATCGGCTTCGCGCGTGCGCAATGCGGCAAACGGATTGCCTTCTTCGGTTTCGTCCACCATCACATCCGGCACCACGCCTTTGGCCTGGATCGATTTGCCCGACGGCGTGTAATACCGCGCCGTGGTGATCTTTAAACCGGTGTCCGGCCCCAAAGGCCGCACGGTTTGCACCGAGCCTTTGCCGAAGGTCTGGTTGCCCATGATGGTGCCGCGTTTGTGGTCTTGCAAGGCGCCGGCCACAATTTCGCTGGCTGAGGCCGAGCCTTCGTTGACCAGCACCACCAGCGGCACGTTTTTCAGCGCGCCTTTGGTGACTTCGGTCATGCGTTTTATCGGGTCAACGCCACCGCGGCGTTGGTAAAACTCCGGCGCCGCTTTGTAGATGAACTTGCTCTCGGCCAATTGCCCGTTGGTCGAGACCACGGTGACGTTTTCCGGCAGAAACGCGGCAGAGATGGCAACCGCCGCGTCCAGCAGACCGCCCGGGTCATTGCGCAGATCCAGCACCATGCCTTTGAGGTTCGGCTCGGCCTTG
>JANNYX010000290.1:0-7771 GCA_031410295.1 Rhodoferax sp. | reverse complement strand
CGCCGCATCATCACGTACAGCGGCACCAATACCGTAAATGCGGCCAAAATCAAAGTGCCATAAACCAGAATGCGCGACCACGTGAGATGCTGAGGTCTTGGACCTTGTGGAACCATGGCATCAGCATTGGCAATTGAGGTGGCACTCATGCGTTGGCCCCATTCCCGCTGCGCCGGCGCTGAATGTAGAGCCAGGGCGCAATCACTGCCAGCACCGTGACCAGCATCACGGTGCTGGCCGCTGTGGCCATGCCGATATTCTGGCGTTCAAACAAATGGTCCATGACAAATTTGGCAGGCACTTCTGAGGCATTTCCGGGGCCGCCGCCGGTGAGCGCCACCACCAGGTCATACAGGCGCACCACACCAATCGACAACAACACAAAACACGTGGCGAACGTGGCTTTGAGCATGGGCAACACAATCGATACATAGGTGCGCCAGGTTGGGATGCCGTCAATCCGCGCGGCTTTCCAGATGTCTTCATCGATGCCACGCAATCCCGCCAGCGCAATCGCCATGACCAGGCCAGAGCCATGCCAGACGGCGGCGGCGACAACGGTGTAGATGACCCGGTCCTGATCCACGATCCAGTCAAACTTGAAATTTTCAAACCCTTGATTGCGCACCAACTGCTGGACACCGAGGGTCGGGTTGAGCAGCCAATGCCAAACCAGCCCCGTCACGATGAAGGACATGGAATAAGCGTACAGAAAAATGGACCGGAACAGGCTTTCGCAGCGCACCCGCTGGTCGATCAGGATGGCCAGCAAAAACCCGAGCGCAATCGCAGTCACCAGGAAAACCACGCCAAACAAGGCCAGGTTGACAACAGAGATGTCCCAGCGGTTGTTTGAAAACAGCGACTGGTACTGCTTGAGTCCGATGAAGTTGGTGTTGGGCAGGATGCGCGAGTTGGTCATCGAGATCCACACCGACCACAACACGCAGCCGACGTAAACCACCAGCACCACCAAAGCCGCAGGGGCCATGGCGAATGCGGCGGGCACATTGCGCAAAGAACGGGAAGCGGACATGGGGTGGCACCTTGCACCAACAACCAGCGCCAGCCACGGCGACGGCTATCGCTGGCGCAGGAGCCGATCAGGCTAAGGTGTCGCAACGATCAAATGGTTGACTTCAGGGTTTGTGCGAATTTCGCGATGAAACCGTCCACCTTGAGACCCTCAGGCTTGTTCCAGAATTCGGAAATCACATCGGTCATGGCGCCCACCAAAGCGGGAGGCGCCACTAGGTTCACATCGGGCACCTGGCGGTTGGCGTCTTTCACCATTTTCATGCCCTGCTGGGCACAGGCATCCAGCGATGAGCCGTCCACGTCGGTGCGCACGGGAATGGAGCCTTTTTTGGCATTGAATTTGATCTGGGTTTCCGGGTCGATCAGCACTTTGGCCAGCAGTTTTTGGGCAGCCTGTTCTGCTGGGTCTTTCACCTTGGCAAACGCAAACACGTCGCCGCCCATCATGTAGCCCTGTCCAACCACAGCACAGCCATACTCTTTGCCAGGTGTGAGGCCGGCGGCAATGAACTCGCCTTTGGCCCAGTCTCCCATGAACTGCATACCGGCTTTGCCGGAAATCACCATGGAAGTGGCGTCATTCCAGGGACGCCCCGGGCTGCCCGCGTCAATGTATTTGCGCAGGGCGATGTAATTTTCAGCGGCTTTCTTGAAAGCGGGGCTTTTCACGGCATTTTCGTCACGCTTGGCGTAGACATTGGTATACAACTCACGCCCGCCAGTGGCCACCAGGGTGGTGTTGAACAGCAGGTTTTCCCAGTTTTTGGCGCCGCCAAACGCCAGTGGCACTACGCCGGTGGCCTTGATTTTTTCAAGCGCGTCAAACAGTTCTTCAAAATTGGTCGGCACCTTGGCGCCCGCTTTTTGCATGACGGCCGTGTTGAAAAACAACCAGTTCTGGCCGTGGATATTGACGGGCACGGCATAGACTTTCCCGTTGCGGGTGACGGCGTCCATGAAGACGCCAGGCACAACCGCTTTCCAGTTGCCCGCTTTGGCGACGTCGTCCATATCCGTGACCAAGCCGCCCTCGACCAGCTCGTCAAACTGCTTGCCGGTATTGAACTGCATGGCGGTTGGCGGCTTGCCACCGGTCACCCGGCTGATCATCGCGGCCCGCGCCGCCGGACCGCCGGCAATGGCCGTATCCACCCAAGTTCCGCCCGCCTTGGCATATTGTTCCGCAAACACCTTGAGCGCCGCAGACTCGCCGCCCGAAGTCCACCAATGCATGACTTCCGCGCGGTTTTGCTGTGCGTGTGAGGCCAGGGCCACGGTGAGCATCGCGGCAGCAGCAATGGGCCGAATCAAATTGCGCAGTTTCATGGGGTTCTCCGGGTCAAATGGTGAGGTATAAAAACGCCAAAAATGTAAACGATTTCCTGTTTTGCTGGCAGCTAGGACAAACCCTGCACGACGTGCAATGACAGAAAATGCCAGACAAAGTTACTAAACCACACTGATTTGATACGTCGACGCAGGTGTTGTGGGAAAATGTTTTCCCGATAATGGGAAAAAATCTGCACGCTACGCGCCATGTCTCAAACCCGCTCCATCAATTCCGTAGCCGCGTTGGCGGGTGTTTCCATTGCCACCGTCTCACGCGTGCTCAATGCCAGCAAACCGGTCAGCCCCGCCACCCGTCAACGTGTGCTGACCGCAGTGGAGCAACTCGGTTACCGCGCCAATGCCTTTGGGCGAAGCCTGCGCAAAGCTGAGAGCCGTTTGTTGCTCGTCCTGGTGCCTGATTTCGCCAATCCCTACTACGCAGAGATCGTGCAAGGCATTGAGTCGGTCACGCGCTTACGCGGCTACAACATTTTGCTGGCTGCAGCGCCGGCTACCTGGGCAGGCAATCCAGCGTCACTGGAAATGTTGCACAACAAACTGGCCGACGGCGTCATCAGCCTGGCCCATATCGATGGCAATGCCCAGGTGATGCAGGAAATGCAACACCTCAGTTGGGTCGCCTGCTCGGAGCCCGCACCGCAAAGCGACGTGCCGGGCGCGTCCGAAGTACCGTATGTGAGCATCGACCACCGGCAAGCGGCGATTGACGCCGTGCAATACCTGATCAACCAGGGCCACACCCGCATTGGCTTGATATCCGCCGATGAGACCTACCAGTGGGCGAAGAAACGCCACCAAGGGTATGTCGCCGCGCTGACCCGGGCCAACATCGCGATCGACCCCGGCCTGATCCAGATCACACGGCAGACCGACTACGCCCAAGGCGTGGTTGCGGCGGCCGCGCTCCTGGCGCAACATGATCCGCCGACCGCTGTTTTTGCTGTCTCAGACACGTTGGCCATCGGCGCCATCAAGACCTTTATCAAGGCCGGGCGGCGCGTGCCTGAGGACGTGGCCGTGATCGGTTTTGACAATGTACCGATCGCCGAGGTGTTTGAGCCCGCACTCACCACGGTGGGCCAGCCGATGCACGAGCTGGGGTCCATTGCCACCGAAATTCTGCTTGAGTTGATGGCCGGCGGAACGCCAAAGTCCAGAACGCTCGCCCACACCCTGTTATTGCGCAAGTCGGCGTGAAAACTGACTTTACTTTCCAAACTGTCTTGGCTGTTTTGACGCCGGGCTCAATAACGTAACTGATACCGGGCCTAATACCTTGCGTCAGGCAGCGCGCAAAAAGCATCCACGGGACTGACCCCGGTGAACGGTTCGTCACCCAGGAGTTTGCGTACGACGGCGCGCTGCACAGGCACGGTGGCACTGTAGGCATTGACCACACAGGGCATGCGCGGTGCGTCGTACAGGTAATACGGATGGCCGAAGGAAATCAACAGGGTCGGTATCTCGTGCCAGCTGCGCGTCATGGCGCGTTCAAGCGGGCCCAAAAGCGCGGCCCAGTCCAGGTAAATATTGGATTTGGTCAGCAGGGACTCTTGCGCCAGCAAGTAGATGACGAGGTCTGTTTCACCGGCAGCGGGAGGTTTGTCGGCGCTGTACGCCGCCACTTCGAACCCACGCTTGGCCAACAACTCTCCCACGATCAGCGCTGCCGGCGCCACAAAGGCAAAGCCTGTGCGTTGTGGCTCGGTCACCAAAACCACACGGCGGTGCCGCTGCACCGACAGCGGCAGAAATCCCTGGACGTCCTTGACCAGCGTCGGGCTGGCGGCAGCCACCTTCTGGCTAACCGTTTCATGCGCGGTTGATGCAAGTGCTGCCTGAATTTGCAGCAGCGTTTTCTCCTCGGGACCACGGCGGTGCAGGCCCAGTGCCGCCTTCAAGCCCAATACCCGCACCAGCGCCTGCTCGACCCGCGTGTTGGACAGGCGCCCGTCTTGCAATGCCAGCTCGAGACTCTGCAAATCAGCCGGCAGATCACGCGTAAAGAGCACCATGTCGCAGCCGTTTTCAATCACTTCGGCAACGACCAGCGCGCGCGGGCCCCAACTCGCCAACCCAGCCATGGTGGTGGCGTCGGAAGTGATCAGACCATTGAAGCCAAGCTCCCGGCGCAACAAATCGACATTGAGCAGCTTCGAGATGGACGCCGGCCGAAAGGCTTCGACACCGGTGGCGCCATGCGCCTGCGCATACGCCGGCAAGGCGATGTGCGCCGACATGATGCTCATCACGCCATCGGCGATCAGGGCTTTGTACAAGCGCCCAAAACTTGCCTGCCAGTCGGCCATGGTCAGGGGATTGATTGTCGTCACCAGGTGCTGGTCGCGCGCGTCAAAACCTTCACCCGGCCAATGTTTTGCCGTGGCGGCAATGCCCTGCCCCTGCATCACCCGCACGTGCGCGCGCGCCAGGGTTTCGATCAGATCCGGGTTGGCGCCAAAAGAACGCGTCGCCACAATCGCGCTGCGGAATTCGGCATTGATATCAACCACCGGCGTGAACGACCAGTTGATGCCCAGCAGGCGCGCCTGTGCCGCCATGACTGCGACGGCCTCTTCATACAAGGCCGGTGACGCCATCGCTGCCATGCCCAGCTGGTTGTTCATGGGCGAGGTGCCGGCCAGACTGATGGCCCCGCCTTCCACATCGGCGCTTACCAACAGTGGCACGACGCTGCCCTTGGCGAGCGCCTGGGCACGGGCCAGGCCAGCCTCCAACCCGCCAAACATTATCTGGGTGAATCCACCGGGCTGCGCCGCCACAATCCTATCGAATTGGTCGGGGCTTTGGGGTCCCAGCATGACGTTGAAAAGTTGCGACAAACGCTGCCGGGGCGACAGGCTGGCGAGGGTGGCTTGAACCCAGTCAATGTCACTCTGCCCCAAGCGAAATGGCGCCAGCCGCAATTGCTCCAGCACCAGTTTGGCAGGATCCGTCAATGATTTCACCGCTGCGGCCACAGCTGTATTTGGAGGTGCCACAATATCCCAATCAATGGTTTGGAGCGGCAGGCAATCGGCTGCGCTTCAGACCATTATCCTAATGCGTAACGACGGCGAATTGAATGGGACCCGAATGCAAAAAGCCCTGATCGTCTGGGGTGGCTGGCCCGGTCATGAACCAGAGCAGTGCGCCGGCATCGTCGCCGAAATGCTGCGCGACAGTGGCTTTGCGGTTCAGGTCGAGCCTTATGGCGATGGCGCCAACGGCGTTTTTGGCCGCGATGACCTCGGCCGTTTGAGCTTGATCGTGCCCATCATCACCCAGTCGGTGATCGGCCGCGAAGAAGTCCTTAAACTCACCAGCGCGGTGCAGGGCGGCGTTGGCCTCGCGGGGTTTCATGGCGGTCTGTGTGACGCCTTTCGCGACAGCGTGTCCTACCAGTTCATGACCGGCGGCCAATGGGTTGCCCACCCTGGCAACGTCATCAACTACCGCGTCAACGTCACGCGGCCGGATGACTCGGTGATGCTCGGCATCGGCGATTTTGACTACCGCTCCGAGCAGTACTACATGCATGTGGACCCGAGCAATGACGTGCTGGCCACGACCACTTTCACGGGGGACCATGCGCCTTGGATCGACGGCGTGACGATGCCGGTGGTATGGAAGCGCCGCCACGGCGCCGGTCGGGTTTTTTACAGCGCTTTGGGCCACGTGGCGCGGGAATTTGAGGCGCCGCAAATGCGCACGATCCTGCAGCGCGGCATGGTCTGGGCGGCAGGATAAAACGCTGCATCGCGCTTATTCCGGGTCGATCGCACCCAAATTGGGGTTGATGGGGCTTCGCTCAAAAAGTTAATGACAAAATCGCGGATAGGCCGTCAAAGAATATGGATAGTTTGCTATATTTAATATAGCAACCATATTCCATGACTGTTTTTATTTGAGCTGGACCGAGCCCGACACTGTCACCAGCACCGTGCTTTTGCCGGCTTCCACGGGCACTGGCGCATCTGAGGCCGCAGCGCGCGCCTCGGTCGCCATCATGCGTGGCCGCGTCACGAAGCCCTGGTCGTTCGCGCTCACAGAAACCTCGCGCAGCGTGTAGCCGGTGAATCCAAAAGCTTTGGCAATGCCGTCGGCCTTGGCCTTGAAGCGCTCGATCGCCTGCGCCTGGGCGTCGCCTTCAACCTTGGCACGCTGTTCGCGCGAAAGGCCAAAACTCACATTGCCCAGAGTGAGTGTCTGGATTTTCCCGGCGGCACAGCTGATGCGGGCGAAATCACGGCCCTCAAGCACCATGTCGACTGAGCCTTGCCAGCCGCTGATCTTGCCATCGCGCGCATAACGCGGGTAAAGGCTGAAATTGCCGGTACGCACGTCCAGTTGCCCGGGTTGCGCCACCTTTTTGGCTTCGGCCAGGGCCGCGTCCAGCGCCACTTTGAGCTGGTTTTGCACGCTGCCAGCGTCGGCGCCTTCACGCGTGGTGTTCATGACGATGGAGAGCAAATCCTGCTGCACTTCAACGCTGCCGCTGGCGGCCAGCTGCACCACGTTTTGCGCCACCGGCGGCGAGACGGTCTGGGCGTGGATCAGGTTTGTCGAGAAGACAAGCGCGCACAGCGCTACCAACTTAATAGCTTTCAAGGGGTTCCTCAAGAGTCGGGTGAATCAAGGCAGTCAGTGGGAAACCGCCGCCGTTTCGCGCTGCTGGCGCAGTTGCTTGCGCAACTCAGTGCGTTCCTGCGATGATAAATGGCGTTCGGGAGGCTGGGTTTCCTGAAGCCGCGCCTTCTGCAATTGCAGGATCGAGCGCAGGTTATTGCCCGCCACGGGTTTTACAGCCAACACCAACAGGGCGCCAGGTGCTGCGCCGCCCTCGCCGCCTTGATCACCCAGGGCCAGAGGTGCGCTGGTCTGCGCCAAGGCGGGCCACGTTGTGGCGCCCATCAGCAGCAGCGTCCAGAATCCAAGCCTGTTCATATGGACAAGATAACGCAACAAGTACCCTGCGCGAAGACAGGCCTGATCCGGGCACGTGGAGCGTTGCGGCAACATTTGTAACATACTGTCAAACCAGCCGATAATCAAGAATTCATGCGAGTTCGACCGGCAAAATAGCGCCTGTTACATATTTTGGGAGAGCGTATGAATCAAGTAGCCAGCCGCACCGACAAAATTCTGGTGGTCGACGACGACGCCCGCATTCGTGACCTGCTGCGCCGTTATCTGGCGCAGGAAGGGTTTGAAGTTTTCCAGGCTGAAGATGGCAAAGCCATGAACCGCATCCTGCTGCGTGAAACCGTCGATCTGATCGTGCTTGATTTGATGATGCCCGGTGAAGACGGCCTCTCGATTTGCCGCCGTTTGCGCGCCGGCAACGACCGCACACCCATCATCATGCTCACGGCCAAAGGCG
>JANNYX010000289.1:0-3051 GCA_031410295.1 Rhodoferax sp. | reverse complement strand
ATTGATCCGCAGCTGCCCCGAGCAGTATTTGTGGGGTTACGCACGGTACAAGCAGCCCAAGGTTGACCCGTGACGGCGGTGCTGAGTTACCTCTTGAGCCATGGCGGCATCGTCTTCATGCGCCTGCTGGGTGTTTTGCCCCTGCCAGTGGTTCGCACCCTGGGTTGGCTGCTCGGTTGGGTGCTGCACGCCCTGGCGCGCTCGCGCCGCCGGGTGGTGCTGATCAACCTGGGCTTGTGTTTTCCGCAATGGAGCGCCCGCGAGCGCCAGGCTGCCGCGAAAAATCATTTCATCTGCTTCGCCCAGGCCTGGCTAGATCGCGGCTGGCTTTGGCACGGCGCGCCCAGGGTAGTGCGCGCGCGCCTCACCATCACCGGCGCGCTGGAGGCCGTTAAAAACGGGCGGCCGGTGGTGATATTCGCGCCGCATTTTGTCGGGCTGGACGCCGGCTGGACGGCGCTGACGCAACAAATCGAGCGCCCCTTCACCACCATCTACAGCCACCAGTCCAACGCGCAGGTGGACGACTGGGTCACGGCGGGGCGCCAGCGTTTTGGCTGCGTCAGCCTGTATGACCGTGCCGCCGGCCCCAAACCGGTGGTGCAGGCCCTGCGCCTGGGCCAAGCCCTGTACCTGTTGCCAGACATGAACTACGGCCTGGCCGAATCGATCTTTGTGCCGTTTTATGCGGTGCCGGCGGCCACCGTCACGTCCCTGTCGCGCCTGGCCAAACTCGGCCGCTCACAAGTTGTGCCGGTGGTCACGCGCATGACGTCAGCGGGTTACGAGGTTGAAGTGATGCCGCCATGGGACGACGTGCCCGGTGACGATTTGGCAGACGACACGCTGAAAATGAACCAGCGGCTGGAGGCCTGGATCGATGCCATGCCGGTGCAATATTACTGGGTGCACAAGCGCTTCAAGGACCGCCCGCCAGGCCAGCCGCCGGTTTATTGAAGAGCCTAAAAATAGGTGGCAATAAAAGTATCTGCAAATTTTCTCATATAAGGCCGTCTAATATATTGCATAGTTTGATATGTATATTATAGCAAAATTGAATATAAATAAGTCATATCCAACTTCTTAATAGTATTGAAACGTCTTTTACTCCAATTCGCTTGGTGGCTGAAAACAGCCGCACCTCACCGCCACCGGCCTGTAACTTCATGATCGACAGCGCTTTGGTTTGTTCCGAGCGGTTCAGCTTGTCGGCCTTGGTCAAAATCACCAGAAACTTCAGGCCTGCGGCGACGCGCGGGCGCACCACGTCGAGCAAAATTTCGTCCAGCTCGGTCAGGCCGTGGCGCGGGTCACACATCAGCACGATGCCTTTGAGGTTTTCGCGCGTCACCAGGTAATTGGCCATCACTTGCTGCCAGCGGATCTTGTCGGCTTTGGGCACCGCCGCGTAACCGTAACCAGGCAAGTCGGCCAGCACCGCGTCGGTTGCGCCCTGTTTGCCCAAAGCGAAGAGGTTGATGTGTTGCGTGCGGCCTGGTTTTTTGGAGGCGAAGGCGAGCTGTTTTTGCTGCGTCAGCACATTGATGCAGGTCGATTTGCCGGCGTTGGAGCGGCCGACAAAGGCGATTTCGGGCACCTCAAGTTTTGGCAAAAAGTGCAGCTCGGGCGCGGTGGTGAGAAAACGCGCGGTGTGCAGCCAGCCGGTGGCGGCGGTGATCGCGGCGGCGGCGGCGGCGTCTGCCGGCGTTACTGCAGGGGGCGTCTTGGCGTGTGGCGCCTTGGCGAGGGCCGAGGCATCCGCTTTTGGCGAGGACTGGGTCGGGGCTGCGGGTGTTTTGTCGGATGCGGTCATGGTGGGCTTGCGTGGAGGCTGGCAGCCCAAAGGGAATAGCCGTTGCGCCATTGTAGAATCAACGGGTTTTGCGACGCCCATGCCACCCCGACCGCGCCCCCGATTGCGCCCCACCATTGCGCTCCTGATCTGACACCTTATTCCCTATGAAGATGTTTGCCCAATTTTTCCTCTCTGCCACGGTGGCTTTGAGCGCTTTGACCGCCTTTGCCGCGGACGATGCCAAACCCGCGGCGCCAGCGCCAGCCAAGGCCGAGGCGCCGAAAGTCGCCAAGCCTGACTTGGCCAAGGCCGAAGCCAGCTACACGGCGGTGTGCCTGGCCTGCCACGGTGTGGATGGCAATTCGGCGATCCCCATCAACCCGAAACTGGCCGGTCAGCATCCTGAATACCTGGCCAAACAGTTGCATGAGTTCAAGGACGGCAAACGCAAGAATGCCGTCATGAGCGGTTTTGCCGCCGCACTGAGCGACGACGACATCCGCAACCTGGCGGCCTGGGCGAATTCCAAAAAACCCAAAGCCGGTTTCGCCAAAGACAAAACTCTGGTTGCGCTGGGCGAAAAGATTTACCGCGGCGGCATTGCCGACCGCCAGGTGCCCGCCTGCGCCGGTTGCCACAGCCCGAACGGCGCCGGCTTGCCGTCGCAGTTTCCGCGCCTCTCCGGCCAGCATGCCGATTACGTGGCCGGGCAGCTGACAGCCTTCCGTGACGGTGGCCGCAAAAACAGCGCACCGATGATGCAAGTCGCCGCCAAAATGAACGACCGCGAGATCAAGGCCGTGGCCGACTACATTGCCGGGTTGAGATAGTTGCAATGGATGCGGGAACCAAGCCGCGTCAAATCAACCCAAACAAGGCGGGCCGTTCCTTCGAATGGTTCGCCTTTTTTAATTCATGACGACATCCACCGAAGGTATTGAGCTCAAGACCGCGTCGCGCCCTGTGCGCGCAGCGGTGGAGTTGGTCTCGTCGATGCGGTTTTCAATCTCGCTGTTGACGGTCATCTGCATCGCCTCAGTGATCGGCACCGTGCTCAAACAAAACGAGCCCACCACAAACTACGTCAACCAGTTCGGGCCGTTCTGGGCCGAGGTGTTTGGCGACGCCAGTCTGTATTCGGTTTACAGCGCCTGGTGGTTCCTGTTGATTCTGTCGTTTTTGGTGACCAGCTCGTCGCTGTGCATCGCCCGCATTGCGCCCAAAATTGTGGTGGACCTGAAGACCTACAAGGAAAA
>JANNYX010000288.1:0-5583 GCA_031410295.1 Rhodoferax sp. | reverse complement strand
CAAATCGCCGCCATGGTCGCGCGCCGGGTCAAAATAATCCAGCGCGCGCGTGATCAGCAAATAGGTGTTGGCGTCAAAATATTCGGCGAACTTGTCGCCCTGGTAGCGCAGGTAACTTTCAATTTGAAACTCGATCTCCTGCGGTGAATATTTAAGGGCTTGTGCATCGGCTGGCAACGGCGCTTTGGCCGAGGTCACGGCGGACGATTGGTTTTGCGGCGGGCCGCCGTCAGGCTCTGCAACAGCGGCATCGTCAAAACGCGCCGTCACGGGGGGCAGCGACGACACGGAGTTCGGCAGCGTGGGGGCCAACATTCTGCCGAAATTCTCGTTCATCACGTAGTCGCTCAAATACGTGTTGTGCCCGATCATGCGGGCGATGCGCAGGCCGCGTTTGGGCTTGGTTTCGGGCCGGTCGCCTTGCGCGTAGAAGTGCCCACCGTTGAAGTCCGGGTCGGTCGTGATGGCGCGCCGGGCCACTTCGTTGAAAGCGATGTTTTCGGCGGTCAGGTTGGGCGCGGAGGCGATCACCAGCGCGTGGCGCACGCGGGACGGGTACTGCAGCGTCCAGGACAGCGCCTGCATGCCACCCAGGGAGCCGCCCATCACGGCGGCCAGGGTGTCGATGCCCAGGGCGCCGAGCAGGCGCGCCTGGGCGTTGACCCAGTCTTCCACCGTGACCACCGGGAAGTCGGCGCCGTAAATGCGCCCGGTCTGCGGATTGACATGCATCGGCCCGGTCGAGCCAAAACACGAGCCCAGGTTGTTCACACCGATGACGAAAAAGCGCGCGGTGTCCAGCGGTTTGCCGGGGCCGATCATGGTGTCCCACCAGCCCTCGGATTTTTCCTGGCCGGCGTAGACGCCGGCAACGTGGTGCGAGGCGTTCAGGGCGTGGCAGACCAGCACGGCGTTGGATTTGTCGGCGTTCAACTGGCCGTAGGTCTCGTAACTGAGCTGGTAGGCGCGAATCGACGCGCCACTTTTGAGCGCAAGCGGCGCTTCAAAAAACATCGACTGTGGCGTGGCAATCAACATCGGAAAGTGCGCAATAAAAAACCCGGTGGCACTAAAGCTCTACCGGGTTGGGCGGGTCTTTAGCGGTATTTATAAGGCGCCCGCAAGCGGTGGCAAATCGGCGCCGGGCCAGTATAACAAGGCCCTTGCAACAGCCCTGCGCAAAGGTCAGGCTGGGGGTGGAGCGCACCTGTACCGTCTGCTATGGTGTGAGCTATGGAAGCGCTCCAGATCGCGGTGGGAGAGCGGATTTAACCCACGGATTTCACGGCGCGCATGAAGTCCGCCAGTTTTGCCCGGTCCAGCAGACCCTCGCTACGCACGCCGCTGCAGACGTCCAAACCATGGGGACGCACTGCGCCCAGGGCCTGCCGCGCGTTGCCGGCGTTGAGGCCGCCGGCCAGCAACACCGGCACCGGTGACTGCGCTTTGATGCGTTGGCTCACAGACCAATCGTGGGTGCGACCGGTGCCGCCGAGCTGTTTGACCGGCAGTTGCGGGTTGCCGGAATCCAGCAGCAGCAGGTCAACCAGCGGCGCGACCGCCAGGGCCCGTTGCAGCGCGTCCTCACCGTTCACATGAATGACCTGCACCAGTTCCACCTCAGGCAGCAGTCGGCGCAGCGCCAGCAATTCCTGCGGGGGCACGTCGTCCACCAGTTGCAGCGTGGTGGTGTTGCACACCGCGTGTTGTGCGGCAATGCCGGCAGCGGTTTGTTCGGCGGTCAACAAAAAGGTTTGGACTGGTTTTTGGCCCGGTCTTGCAGCGTCGTTGTTGAAGTGCTGGGCAATGTGCGCAGCGATGTCGGCGATCAGGGCGTCGTCGATCACGCCCGGGCCGCTGGGCATGTGGGAGACCAGGCCAATCGCGTCAGCGCCAGCCTCGATTGCAAAGAGAGCTTCCTGCCGGCTGGTGATGCAGCAAATTTTGACGAAGGGGCTGGCGCGGACGTTGAAAGCAGATGGCGACACGGATAAAATGCCGTTGGTATTAAATTATGATAGAAAAATAGCATATAAGTAACACATTAATGCTATATATATTGTATCTAGCAATTGTTATTATTTGATGGCCTGATATTGATAAAACTCATTAAAAAATAATTCAATGTGATATTTGATGCGTCACGCCCAGCAACAAACCGCTTTTCACTGCCATCGGCAACCAGGCCGCGACGTCAAGCGCGGGGGCGCCTGCCAGCGCTTGCCCCAGCGTCGCTCCGGCCAGCAAGGCCTGCACCAAATCAGCTTCACCCTGCACCGCCTCACGGCAACGCGGCTGCTGCTGCTGGCGCCAGACCAGCGCCGTTTCAGCCACGGCGAGGCGCAATTTTTGACCGACCAGGGCCAGTGCGGGTGACGCCATCAAGTGCGCGTTGACGATGCTGACAATCGGCCAGCCGCTTTGCAAAACGCGGCAAGCCGGCGCCAGTTGCAGCTGGATTTCAGCCGGGTCGTGCTGCGTCAGCAGGCGCAAGGAGCCGGGCTGCGGCGCCTGGTCGGCCGCGCCCGCGCACTGGTGCAAGGCCCACTCCAGGCTGGCCGTGTCGGCCAGATACGGCTCGCCCAGCAGTTGCTCATCGTGCGCAAGAAATGCCACAAGCACGCCACCCCATTCGGTCAGATCTCCGCGCACCGGCGGGTGCGCGTGCCACAGGGCGCGCGCCAAGGCGGCAAAACTCTCGCACCCCAGCAATTGCGCCACCACCGGATAAGCCGCCAGCAAGGCGCGTTCTGCCAGGGCATGGCCATTGGCCTGGTAGGCGCGCAGTCCGCGCTGGCCTCGCAGAAGGTGGGCCGCGCCGGGTGTCGATAAATCTGCAAAATCAGCCAGGTTTTTAACCGCCGCGTCGGCCGGCCAGCTGAACAAGGCCGCCACCAGCGCATTTTGTTGGGTGGCCAGCGGACTCATGGGCGAGTGACACTTTGAAGCAGGGCATCAGGGCGCCGCGTGTTGATTTTCGCGGTCTGGACTTCGGCCAGCAAAATGTCCAGCTCGGGCACATCGGTGTCCCATTCAACCAAAGTCGGCACCCCTTCAAACCGCCGGCTCGCCAAGGCATGCAGGCGCCAGACCTCGGCGCACACCGGGCTGCCGTGGTCGTCGATGGCGATCTCGCCGTGTTCATCGGCCACGCGGCAATGCCCGGCCACGTGCAGTTCGCCCACACAGGCGGGCGGGATGGCGTTGAGCCAGTCGGCGCAGGCGCTGACGGCGCAGGCTGCCCAGGCGGCGCTATCGGCGTGCACGGTGGCGGGCTGGTCATTGAGGGCATTCACATACAGGTTGTTCACGTCAACCAGCAGCTGGCAACCGGTGCGCCTTGCCAGCAACGTCAGGAATTGCGCTTCGCTCAACCAGGCGTCACCGCTCAAGGGTTTCCAGCGCAGGTAGGCGCTGAGGTTTTCGACCAGGATCGGGCGCTTCAGGCGGTCCTGCACAGCCTGCACATTGGCGCACAAGACGTCCAGCGCCGCGCGGTTGAAAGGTATTGGCAACAGGTCCGCGGCGTGCACAGGCAGGCTTGACGCGCCGTCGCCCGCGCTTGCCGGCGTGAAGCACGCTCTGGCAAAACTTGCGTGGTCACTGACGCGCACGGGTTCCACCCGCTCAACCAGGCGCGCCAGTTTGTCCAGATGCCAGGCGTCGACACCCAGCGCCGCGCCCAGCGAGAGCCCGACCCCGTGCAGGCTGACCGGGTAGTGCGCGCGCCCCTGCATCAACACCGACAAGGCGGCGCCGCCATCGGCAAAGAAATTCTCTGAATGGACCTCCAGGAAGTCCAGTGCGGGGCGGCGCTCCAGCAGCTCGCGGTAATGGGGATGGCGCCAGCCGACGCCAAAGGTGGATGCCATGTTTTGAAACCACTTGATTGCGTAAAAAAGGGCGGGGCGCGCAGCGCCTGGCAACCGCAAGGCAGTTCCCGGCATCAGGATTGCGGGCGCTGCGCAACGCGGCAAATCAGCCGCGCTGATCACCTGCGCAGTTCGCCCGCGAAATAGCCCGATCAGCCTTTTTTCATGTCTTTGGCTTCGTCCATGCTCATCCCTTTCATCGACTTGCAACTGCCTTTGGCGACGTATTTCCACTCGCCTTTGTCATTGTCGACCTTGGCCTGGCCGGAGCAAGTGTGGGTACCCGCAAGGTTGGCGCAGTCATTCTGGCCGGCCTTGGCAATGCCGAAACATTTCTCTTTTTCCTGCGCAGAAGCGGGCACCGCCATCAAGCTCATAGACATGATGGAAAGAGCGGCAGCAGCGACGAGGGCACGTTGGGTCATTTGAAAAACTCCTTGAAAATCAATTAAAACGCCAAATGGAAGACCTAACCGGGACATTTTGCATCGGCCTTGAACGTTCCGGTTGCGCTTTGGTCTGACAGGTCACGCCGTTCTTACAATGCCCGCCATGCCCTCCTCCGTCGTTTTGTCGTTTGAACAGCAACTGGTCGACAGCCGCAGTTACCTGATGCGCTTTGCCCGCCTGCAGTTGCGCAACGACGCATGGGCCGAGGATGCGGTCTCGGAGACGGTGCTGGCGGCGCTGGCCAAACCGCAGTCGTTTGGCAACCGCTCACAGCTCAAAACCTGGCTGGTGGGCATCCTCAAGCACAAGATCATCGACACCCTGCGCCACCACCGGCGGGAGGCCTGCACGCTGGATGGCGATGACGCTGACGCTCATTCCGACCCGCTGGAATTCATCGCCTTCAAGCAAGACGGGCATTTTTCACAGGCGCCGGCCGATTGGGGCGACCCGGAACAGCAGGCCTCGAGCCGGCAGTTTTTTGTAATCCTGGAAACCTGCGCCAGCAAACTGCCGCCGGTGCAGGGGCGGCTGTTCTTGATGCGGGAATGGCTGGAGCTGTCCAGTGAGGAAATCTGTAAGGAATTGAGCTTGACGCCGACGAATTTGTACGTGCAGTTGCACCGGGCGCGCCTGCGGTTGCGCGAGTGCCTGGAGCTGAACTGGTTTTCCCGCCCCAAAGCCACATGATCCCCTTTAAACGTTCCTGCAAAGAAGTCGCCGCCCTGATCGTCGCCCGCGAAGACCGCAGCCTGCCGCTGGCCGACCGCTTGGCGGTGCGATTGCACATGGGGATTTGTTCGGCCTGCCCGAAATTTGAACGCCAGCTCCAGCTGATGCGCCACGCCATGCAGCAGTGGCGTAAAGATGAAAACGCTGAGCCTGGCCAACATTCCTCGGGAAACACCCAAGGCGGCTAAACGCACCAAAAATAAGGCGACAATTCTTAAATTGAGCCGCAAAAATGGTCGCAAGGCGCTTGAAAACGTGAAAAATTTGCGTTTTGGCACAGAAGGCGCATAATGCCGGGGTATTGCCGATTAGCTTCAATGGTTGGGCGGCATACGCGTTTGCGGTGTATGACAGTTTCCCGTCTACTTTCAGTCTTGCCTGGTTTGTTGCCGGTTGTTTGATGGTCGCTCTTCATTGACTTGATAGTGATTTGATTGTGGTAAAACAGTGGTAATTGGACTCCATCGCGTTTTTGAGTCATTTTGAGGAGTCCCTTGATGGGCAACAAACTTTACGTGGGCAACCTGCC
>JANNYX010000287.1:0-3455 GCA_031410295.1 Rhodoferax sp. | reverse complement strand
ATGGGCTCCGGTGCCATCCTCACCGAAGTCATCAAAGCCGCGCAGTTGCTGGCGGCAGACGGTTTCGATGTGGATGTGTTCAGCGTGACCAGCTGGAGCGAACTGGCGCGGGACGGTGCAAGGTCAACGGCCGAACTTGCTGCGAACGATGGGGCGAACGGTGTGCCCTTCATCGCCCAACAACTCGCCCACAGCCACGGCCCCATCGTCGCCGCCACCGACTACGTGCGCGCCGTGCCTGAAAGCGTGCGCGCCTGGCTGCCCGCCGGTCGCACTTACACGACCCTCGGCACCGACGGCTTTGGCCGCAGCGATACGCGCGCCGCGCTTCGCGCCTTCTTTGGTGTGGATGCGGCGAGTATTGTGCGGGTGGCCAAGCGGCTTTGCTTGATGGGATGATCAACTGGTCTACAATCTGGTCTATTCGAAATTGAGGCTCGTTATGCAACTCCAACCCATTGGTTCTTACGAAACCAAAACCCATTTGGCCGACCTGCTGCGCCGGGTGCGGGGTGGGCAAGGATTTACGATTACCCAACGTGGTGAACCCGTGGCGGAACTGGTTCCTGCGGGTTCAAGCGCCCGTCGCGAAGGAGCCAGCGCTGCGGCGCGTATGCGCTCTTTCATGAAAGGCGCACCTAAAGTCAAACCGGGTGACATCAAGTCCTGGATGCAAAGCGGGCGCGACTGATTGGCCCGGTTAACCCCGGCCTGAACATGCGTTTTGTACTTGACAACTCGGTATCGATGCGTTGGCTGCTCCAAGATGGCAGTCGCGAGCGGCTTGTTTACGCCGACAAAGTGCTGGGCCAATTGGAGCTAGAAGGCGGCGAGGCCGTGGTGCCCAACATCTGGCCGCTGGAAGTGGCCAACGTCATCTTGAAGGCCGAGGCGCATCGGGTGGTGGACGAAGCCAGGGCGACGGCCTTTATTTCGCTGCTGGATGAAATGTCCATTCGCGTAGATGACAGCACAGCAGCCCGCACTCTGGGTGACACACTGCAACTGGCCCGCCGCTTCAAGTTGTCGTCCTACGATGCCTCCTATCTGGAGCTGGCTTTGCGTGAGGGTTTGCCGCTGGCGACGCTGGATGCGGATCTGCAAAAAGCGATGCAAAAGACCGGCGTCGCCCTGGTTTGAGGCGCTGAAGCTTGGCGCTGTCCAGCCGGCAAGTGGCCAATAAGCGAAGGAAGTGGCAGTTTGAACATCCTGAATTCTGGCAATTTCTTGAGGACGCTGGGAGACGCCTGTTTCGTCGTCGTGGCGCTTGTCCTCGGCGCTGCTGGCGCATCGGCACAAACGCCGGTTCCCACTTCTGCCTCGGTCACCGTCGCCACCGGTGCCAGCATTGACGTGCCCCGCTACATGGGCACCTGGTATGAGGTGGCGAAGTTCCCCAATCGCTTCCAGAAAAAATGCGCGCGCAACACCCAAGCCACCTACAGCCTGCAAGCCGACGGCGCGGTGCGTGTGGCCAACCGCTGCACCATGAGCGACGGGGTTATGAACGAAGCCATCGGCGCGGCCAGACAAATTGGCCCGCCCACGTCGCCAAAACTTGAAGTCCGGTTTGCGCCAGCCTGGTTGTCTTTTTTACCCTGGGTGTGGGGCAATTACTGGGTGATTGACCTGGACGCCAACTACCAGTGGGTGGCGGTGAGCGAGCCTGGGCGTGAGTTTCTGTGGATCTTGTCGCGAACCCCGCAGATGGAACCAGCGGCCTACCAAGCGCTGGTGCTGCGGCTGGCGGAAAAAGGCTTTGACATTGGGAAGCTTGAGGCTAGCAGCCACGGAAATTGACGGTGCTGGCACCTGCCAGGATCGACGCATTGGCACCCGTATTTCAGGCTGCAATCGCAATGATGCCATTCAGCTCTTCACACGCCGCCTCAAATATGGCCGGTGGCACTTGTTTCCAAGGGTGGGGCCTGGCACCCCGATTTCGCCAAGCGAATGATTTGGGTTGGTGGGCCAGCACATAACAAACCTCGCCCTTTGGGGTCGTGAACCGCACCGCAAACGGGTTGGAGTCATTGGAGGGCGCGTGTGTCATCGGCAAGCCGATCACCAAATTGGTTTTCTCATTGAAGGCTTTCGGTGACAGCACCATCATCGGGTGCTCATCTTTCATTTCACTGCCCACCTGTGGATTGAAGTCAATCCAGATCATGTCGCGCCGGTCTGGCACCCACAACTTGCCGGGCGCTGCCATCAAAACACCTCAGCGCCAACACGCCCTGTGGCCATCACTTCGCCGCCGTGAACCGCCGGATCAAATGCCTTGAGCTTTTGCGCCAGCGTGAGTTTGGGCCTGCCAGCTGTGCGGATGAACACGCCGCCTTCAACCACCTCCACCCGCACGGGAAGCCCCCGTGAGAAACGCGCCGCCTTCGCAATGGGCGCGGTAATTCGCACCCCAAGGCCGTTGCCCCATTCCTGGATCGTCTGGTCAGCTGTAGTTGCAGTTTGCATGGAAGGCTCCTTGCCAAAAACGTTGAAACAAGTATAAACGCATCGTCAATTCGTGTCAACATGTATAAACAACGACGCCATCTTATCTATCAGC
This sequence comes from Rhodoferax sp., assembly GCA_031410295.1. Classification (GTDB taxonomy): domain Bacteria; phylum Pseudomonadota; class Gammaproteobacteria; order Burkholderiales; family Burkholderiaceae_C; genus JANYCG01. The sequence continues at coordinate 889 of JANNYX010000287.1, read as the reverse complement.
TTGCCCACCTGTGTTGCAGGTCGTGATAGCCTTAAACCATGTCCAGCATCAGCCTCCATCTACCCAGCGGCAAACTTCACAAACCCCAGCACCAAGGCCGCCAGGTTTGCTGGCACGAATTCACCAGTGCTGAGGGTGCTGGCCCGCCCCTGGTGCTGCTGCACGGCGGCCACGGCAACTGGCAGCACTGGGCGCGCAACATCGAGGCCCTGGCCGCACGTTTCACCGTGTGGGTGCCCGACATGCCGGGTTATGGCGACTCAGACACACCACCCGAACCCACGCTGGCCTCGCTGGTCGGCCTGCTCCAGGCCACGCTGGACCAACTGCTGGGCGCGACTACGCCCATCCGCCTGGCGGGCTTTTCCTTCGGGGGTTTGGTGGCAGCCACACTGGCGGCGCAGCGCCCGTACATCGAGCGCATGGCGCTGCTCGGCCCCGGTGGCCACGGCGGCCCGCGCCGCCCGGTTGGCGCACTGCTGCCATGGCGCGCCGCGAAAGAATCAGGTAACGCCGAGGCGCTGGCGCAAGTCATGCGCCACAACCTGGGCCTGCACATGCTGCATGCGCCCGGCAACATCGACGCCGAGGCAGTGCGCATCCACACTGCCGCCTGCGTGAACACGCGCTTCTACAGCAAAGCCATCTCGCACTCGGGTGGTTTGGCGGCGGCGCTGAAGCGCTACCCCGGCCCGCTGCTTCTGGCCTGGGGTGAACACGACGTGACGGCGGTGCCTGAACTGGCCACGCGCGCCTTGAGTGAAGGGCGTGTGGACTGCGAAACCCACATCGTGCCGGGGGCGGGGCATTGGGTGCAGTTTGAGGGGGCGGGGGCGGTGAACGGGTTGTTGTTGGAGTGGTTGCCGCTGTGGCCAGCTAAAAATTTCAG
>JANNYX010000286.1:0-4961 GCA_031410295.1 Rhodoferax sp. | reverse complement strand
ACGGCGCCTGCGGTTCCTGCAAATGCAAAAAGATCAGCGGCATTGTTAAACACGGGCCGCACCAATCAAAGGCCTTGAGTGAACAGGAAGAAGCCAACGGTTTCGTTTTGACCTGCTGCGGCTTCCCGCAAAGTGATGTGGTGCTGGAGTCGCGCCAGGTCGCGCTGGCCGGCGCCTTCCCGATCCGCAAAATGCCCTCGCGCGTGATGCACCTGGAGAAGAAGTCTCACGACGTGATGCTGGTGCGCCTGCAACTGCCCGCGACCGAAGCCTTCAACTACCACCCTGGCCAGTACATCGAATTCCTTCTGAAGGGTGACGTGCGGCGCAGTTATTCGATGGCGACCGCCCCCGGCACGCTGAAGAAAGACGACGGCCACGGCGCCAGTGTGCCGGCCAACATGATCGAGCTGCACATCCGCCACCTGCCCGGCGGCGTCTTCACCGACCATGTTTTCAGTGCCATGAAAGACAAGGAGATCTTGCGCATTGAAGGCCCGTACGGCAGTTTTTACCTGCGTGAAGACTCGGAAAAACCGATCATCCTGCTGGCTTCAGGCACCGGCTTTTCACCGATCAAGGCCGTCATTGAACACATGCAGCTCAAAGGCATCACGCGCCCGGCAACGCTGTATTGGGGCGGCCGCCGCCCAGCAGACCTGTACCTGGACGGCTGGGTAAAAACCAGATTGACCGAGATGCCGAACCTGGCCTACGTGCCGGTCATCTCCGACGCGTTGCCAGAAGACGCCTGGGTCGGTCGCAGCGGCTTCGTGCATGCGGCCGTGATGCAGGACCACCCGGACCTGTCCGGCCACCAGGTGTATGCCTGCGGCGCGCCGATTGTGGTTGATTCCGCCCGTGCCGCCTACACCACCCACTGTGGTTTGAGTGTGGATGATTTTTACGCCGACGCCTTCACCACCGAAGCCGACAAACACGCCGATTGATCTGGGTAATCAATGCACATTATTTTCAATCTGCTGCCGCGCAAGTCGTATGTTGCTTCGTTTTTAATAGCTACATTCCTTTTGTTTCTGTCGGCCTTACCGGTATTTGGTCAAGGCTTTCCAAACAAACCGATCCGCTGGATCGTGGTGGCGCCGGCTGGCTCGTCGCTGGACGTGATCGCCCGCTCAATGCAGGAAAAACTCAAAGACTCGTTGGGCCAGCCCATCATTATTGAAAACCGCCCGCAGGCCGGCGGCACGGTGGGCAGCAGCGAAGTGGCCAAAAGCGCGCCGGACGGCCACACCTGGCTTTTGGGATTCAACGGCCCGGTGGCGTTTGCGCCGCACCTTTACAGCAAGCTCAGTTACGACCCGCTCAAGGACCTGGCGCCGGTGGTGTTGACCACGTCGCAACCGAATATCCTGGCGGTCAACGCGGCCTTTCCAGCCAACAACGTCAAGGACCTGATCGCGCTCCTGAAGGCCAGCCCGGGCAAGTACAACTTCGCTTCGGTAGGCAATGGTTCGTCATCACATCTGACGATGGAATATTTGAAGGCGCTGACGGGCACTTACGCCGTGCACATCCCGTTCAACGGCGGACCGCCCGCAGCGCTCTCCACTGCCAGTGGCGACACGCAAATTCTGGCGACCGTGCCGACATTGATCCGGCCACAGGTGCAGGCCGGCCGCATGCGGGCGCTGGCCGTCACCGGCAAAACACGTTACGCGCTCACGCCCGAGCTGCCGACGCTGGCGGAAAGCGGTGTGAAGGAACTCGCCAATTTCGAAGCCATCGCCTGGAATGGCGTGCTGGTGGCAGCAGGCACGCCGCGCGCCACGATTGACCGCATCAACGCCGCCGTCAACGCCGCCATGAAAGACCCGGCCACCGTGCAGCGCCTTAAAACCGCCGGGCTCGATACCGTCGGTGGCACGCCCGACGAATTCGCCAAACTCATCGCGGACGATTTCGCCAAATGGGGGCCGATCATCAAGCGCAGCGGCGCCAGGCTGGACTGATTTCGTCTTCAAATCACCGCGATAGCGCGTTGCGCCTCCTTGCCGTGCTAAAGCACTGTCAGCGCCGGCGCGCCTTCTCTCGCGGCGATTTGAAAACGAACTTGCGCCCTGAAAAAAACCAGGATTTGATCACCATGAACCTTCGCACTTTATATTTTTCGGTAATTGCAATTGTTAAGTTGATAGCTATTGTTTCAATATTGTCGAGAGCAGACAGTGTTTTTTCTCAAACCTCCGCAGCGCAGAGGCCGATTCGCCTGATCGTGCCGTACGCCGCGGGCGGCCCGATTGACGTCACCGCCCGGGTGTTGGCCGAACGTGTGAAAGACTCCTTAGGCACCGTCATCATCGACAACCGCCCCGGCGCGGGTGGCAACATCGGCGCCGACGCCGTCGCCAAGGCCGCGCCCGATGGTTTCACGATTGGCATCGCCGCCACCGCCACGCACGCTGTGAATCCGTGGCTCTACAGCAGGATGCCGTATGACGCCGCCAAAGATTTCGCACCGATCACGCAAATGCTGCGGGTGCCCAATGTGCTGGTGATGAATTCAGAAACTGCCGCGCGTTTGAAGATCAACACAGTGAAGGATTTGATTGCCTACGCCAAAGCCAACCCGGCCAAACTCAACTACGGCAGCGGCGGCAACGGCAGCGCAGGGCACCTGGCCGGTGAAATGTTCAAGGCGCAAGCCGGCGTGTTTGTGGTCCACATCCCCTACAACGGCGGCAACCCGGCGCAGATGGCCTTGCAAAGCGGGCAAGTGGATTTCAATTTTGACAACCTCGCCACGGCGTCAGCGGGCATCAAATCCGGCAAGCTAAAGGCGATTGCAGTGACCACGTTGGCGCGTTCTCCCGCTCTGCCCGAGGTGCCACCCGTGGCCGACACGCTCAATGGTTTCGCCATCGACACCTGGTGGGGGTTGGTCGCGCCCGCGGCGACACCGCGCGACCTGCTTGCGAAGTTGAATCAGGCGTTTGTCACGGCGCTTCAGGCATCGGAAACCACGGCGCGTTTTGCCAGCTTGATGGCGCAGCCCGTCGGCAATTCGCCTGAAGAGTTTGCGACGTTCATGAAAGCTGAACTTGCCAAGTACGAAAAGCTTGTCAAAGCTTCTGGCGCAAAGGTCGATTGAGGCTGCCACATTCCATGCTTCGAGTCAGGAGCCTGGGTGGTAGCAGGGCTTTCAGTGTCGAGCTTCCAATGAATTTATTCGATGGAATAACGAACAGTAAATCCGGTCAGCAGGGCGTTTGGGTCAGAGCTGCTCAGCTGAAGACCCTGCGTTGCGTTTCGAAACGGAACCATCCGCAAAGGGTGCTCGACGGCGCCCTTGTGCTCGTAGCGCGGGAATTTTCCGTCCAGGGTCACACCAAACCCGTAGAACCTGACGCGGTAGGTATCGGCGCCAATCGGCAAAGGATAACGCTCTGAAACCATACCCGACCCCACCGGCGCAAACAGGGTATTGACGCTGGTGGGATAGGCGTAACTGACGCCGTTGACTTGGGCAATCAAATGGACGCGGTCAATCTTTGGCAAAGCGGGATGGGTGCCCAGTTGCACGGAATCGATTCGCAACCATCGCTGTACCACCGGTTTGGGTTGACCGATCAAACCAAAAGACCCGGTAACCAGAGCGGTCGCGAAACCGCCAAAAGCCGTGATCATGGCAACCCAGATCGCGCTGTTGCGCGAGACTGTTGCCGAACTCGCCTCTTCGGGTGCCGCCACGTGGTGCTCCTTCTGGGGAAAATTTTCTTGTGTCAAATCGGAAGTCCTCAGGCACGAACTGCGTTGACCGCCCTGCCGTCCTACGTACTCACAACTACAACAATAGCAACAACAATACACTAACATTCCAGAAAAAGACAGTTCAGCAAAAAGTTCAAGGTACCCCATGAAAACCAAAGCCGCAGTCGCCTGGAAAGCCGGCGCAGCATTGACCATTGAAACGGTAGACCTCGACGGCCCGCGCGCGGGTGAGGTACTGGTCGAGATCAAGGCCACCGGCATTTGCCACACCGACTACTACACGCTCTCGGGCGCGGACCCGGAAGGGCTGTTCCCGGCCATCCTCGGGCACGAGGGCGCGGGTGTGGTGGTAGACGTGGGCGCGGGCGTGACCACGCTCAAGAAGGGCGACCACGTCATTCCGCTGTACACCCCCGAGTGCCGTAGCTGCAAGTTTTGCCTATCGCGCAAAACGAATTTGTGCCAGTTGATTCGCGGCACCCAGGGCAAGGGCCTGATGCCGGATGCGACGAGCCGCTTCAGCCTGGACGGCAAACCGCTGTTGCATTACATGGGCACCTCCACCTTCAGCAACTACACCGTGGTGCCTGAAATTGCACTGGCAAAAATCCGTTCAGACGCGCCGTTCGACAAAGTCTGCTACATCGGCTGCGGCGTCACGACCGGCATTGGCGCTGTCTTGTTCACTGCAAAAGTGGAAGCAGGCGCGAACGTGGTGGTGTTCGGTCTGGGCGGCATCGGCCTGAATGTGATCCAGGGCGCGAAGATGGTGGGCGCCAACAAAATCATCGGCGTGGACATCAACCCCAAGCGCCAGGAGATGGCGCGCAAGTTCGGCATGACGGACTTCATCAACCCGAAGGACACGCCGAATGTCGTCGATGCCATCGTGCAGCTTACCGATGGCGGCGCCGACTACAGCTTTGAATGCATTGGCAACACCCAGGTGATGCGCCAGGCGCTTGAATGCACCCACAAGGGCTGGGGCCGCAGCATCATCATTGGTGTGGCCGAAGCCGGCGCTGAAATCTCCACGCGACCGTTCCAGCTGGTGACGGGCCGCAAGTGGGAAGGCTCGGCGTTCGGCGGCGCGCGCGGCCGCACCGACGTGCCTAAAATTGTCGACTGGTACATGGAGGGCAAAATCAACATCGACGACCTAATCACCCACACCATGCCGCTGGAGCGAATCAACGAAGGGTTTGACTTGATGAAACGCGGCGAGTCGA
>JANNYX010000285.1:0-4024 GCA_031410295.1 Rhodoferax sp. | reverse complement strand
CGCCTCAATATCAAGACTTACCCGCATGCTCGGATCAATTCGACGATCGACGAATACCGTATCGTCAAACAACGCATGCAATCGCTCCCAGTGGCGCTCTGCCGAAGCCTTGTCGTAGATGCCTTCGCGTTTGGGGAAGGCGAAACCGTGGTGGGTGCCGGGGTAGGTTTCAACGCGGTAACGGATGCCGGTGGTTTTGAGGTGAGCGTCCAGCGCGGTGATCATCTCGGTGGGCGCGTAGACGTCGGTTTCTGCGGCGCCTACGTAGACTTCGCCCTGGATCAGATGCGCGTCGCGGTGCGGTGAATTGGCATCGTCGGTGCACAGGGCCACGCCGTAAAAACTGGCCGTGGCGGCGATGCGTTGCGGGTTGGCTTCGGTGGCCCAGAAAACGAAGGGCCCACTCATGCAATACCCGATCACGCCGACTTTGGCCGGTGCACTGGGCGTGCCTGGCCGCGCTGCCGGGTCATGGTCAATGAAATCGAGCAGGGCGCGGGTGTCGGCCAGGATGTGTGCGCGGGTGATGGTGTGCATGTGTTCGAACATCACGGCGCGCTCGGCCTCGCCGCCGCCGGGCGTGAGTTTGAAGTCGCGGCTGCGGCGGTAATACAGGTTGGGCAAGATCACGTAGTACCCCGCAGACGCCAGGCGCCGCGCCATGTCATGCAACTCTTCACGTTTGCCCGGTGCGTCCATGTAAAAGAGGATGGCGGGGTGCGGCCCGCCTTCCTCGGGGTGCGTGATGAAGGTGTTCATGGCGCCGTCAGGCGTTGAAATGTCAAGTTCGCGGTCGATCATGGTGTGGTGTTCGGTAGTGTGGTTCGGTTGGGTTTTGAGGGGCAGAGGCCGCAGTTATCATAGTGCAGCACTTCAATTCTGGTCGGATTGAAGTTGTGCCTTAAATCAACAAGTTAGCGAAGTTTCACCCGTCCCGTGCGCCTCAATTCCATCAAGTTATCCGGGTTCAAGTCGTTTGTGGAGCCCACCACGTTTCAGCTCCCGGGCCAGTTGGTCGGTGTCGTCGGGCCCAACGGCTGCGGCAAATCCAACATCATGGATGCGGTGCGCTGGGTGCTGGGCGAATCCAAGGCCAGCGAATTGCGCGGCGAGTCGATGCAGGACGTGATCTTCAACGGCACCAATCTGCGCAAACCGGCCAGCCGCGCCAGCGTCGAGCTGGTCTTTGACAACGCCGACGCGCGTGCCGGCGGGCAGTGGAGCCAGTTTGGCGAGATCGCCGTAAAACGCGTGCTGACGCGCGACGGCACCAGCAGTTATTACATCAACAACCAGCCGGTGCGACGGCGCGACGTGCAGGATGTCTTCCTCGGCACGGGCCTGGGGCCACGCGCTTACGCCATCATTGGCCAGGGCACGATTTCGCGCATCATTGAAAGCAAGCCCGAAGAGTTGCGCCTGTTTCTGGAAGAAGCGGCGGGCGTCTCAAAATACAAGGAACGCCGCCGCGAGACCGAAAACCGCCTGCACGACACACGTGAAAACCTCACACGCGTGAGCGACATCCTGCGCGAGCTCGACGCCAACCTTGACAAGCTGGAAAAACAGGCCGAGGTCGCTACGAGGTTCAATGCGCTGAATGCCGACGTCACCCTCAAACAGCAGCAGCAATGGTTTTTGAAACGCGCCGATGCCCTGGCCGATCAAGACAAAGTAAAGGTCGATGCCGAGCGCGCCCGCACCGTGTTGGAGGGCCGGCTGGCCGATCTGCGCGCCGTCGAGGCCGAGCTGGAATCGGTGCGGCAGGCGCATTACGCCGCCGGTGACCATGTCAACCAGGCGCAGGGCTTGCTGTACGAAGCCAGTACCGACGTCGGTCGGCTCGAAGCGGAGATTCGCTTTGTGGTGGAAGGCCGTCAACGCGTGATGCAGCGCCTGGCCACGCTCAAGGAGCAGGCCACGCAGTGGGAGACCCGCAAGGCAGATGCCGAGGGTGAAATTGGCCGCATGGCCGACTTGGCGGTGCACGGCGAAGAGCAGGCCGCCTTGCTCGCCGCGCAAGTCGAAGAACAATCCATGGCGCTGCCGGAGCTGGAAGACGCGCTGCGCCTGGCGCAGAAAAACGCCAACGAGCAACGTGCCGGCGTGGTGCAGGTACAGCAGCAAATTCAGGTGCTGGCGACCGAGCAGCGGCACATTGAGGAGCAATCGCGCGCGCTGAATTTGCGGCGTGATAAACAAAAGGGCGAACACAGTGCCTTGGCCGTTCCCGATGCGGCGCGGCTTTCTGATCTGCAAAACCAGTTGGCCTCAGCGCAAGAAGCCGCCGAGCTTGCGGATGCGCGCCTGCACGAGCTGCAAGATGCCGTGCCGGTGCTGGACGATGCACGTCGCGCCGCGCAACAACTGGCAGTGGCCGAATCAGCCAAAAAGGCTGATCTCAAGGCCCGGCTGGACGCGCAAAAAGCGCTGCAGGAACGCGTCAAGACCGACGGCAAACTGCAGCCCTGGCTGGCCAAACACGGCCTGGAGGGCCTGGCCGGTTTGTGGAGCCGCATCCACATCGAGCAAGGCTGGGAAAACGCGCTGGAAGGCGCGCTGCGCGAGCGCCTGGGGGCGTTGGAAGTCTCGCGGCTTGACAGTGTGCGCGGCTTTCTGGGCAGCACTGGCAAAGATGCGCCGCCAGCGAAGTTGGCGTTTTACAGCGCGCCAGCGGCGGCCAAAGCGGCTTTGGCTGCGAACTTGGGCCTTGGGCTCAAACCCCTCGCTGATTTGTTGCGCCTGAACGATGCCGGTCAAACCGCCGTTTTGGGCGACTGGCTGCACGGCTGTTACGCCGCTGCCAGCATCGACGAAGCGCTGCAAAACCGCGACAAGTTGCGCGGCGGCGAGTTGATCTTTGTGCAGGCCGGGCACGCGGTGGGTGCGCACAGCGTGAGTTTTTACGCGCCCGATTCCGAACAGGCCGGTCTGCTGGCGCGGGCGCAGGAAATCGAGAACCTGGACAAACAGTTGCGGGCGCAAAGCCTGATTGGCGATGAGGCGCAATCCGCGCTGATTCGTGCCGAGGCCGCCTATGGCGAAAGCGCCCAGCGGCTGGTGTCGCTACGCCGCGACGCCGCGCAAACGCAAAGCCGGGCGCACGAACTGCAGGTGGAAACATTACGCCTGTCACAAATCGCCGAACAGGCGCGCGCGCGCGGCCAACAAATTGCCGACGACCTGGCCGACATCGACGCGCAATTGGGCGACTTGCAGGAGCGCCGCGTCATGTCAGATGCGCGTTTTGAAGAGCTCGACATGCAGTTGGCCGACACGCAGGAGCGCCATGCCCAACTTGACGAGAGGGTGATCGACGGCGAGCGCAAAGTCTCCGCCTGCCGTGAGCAGCAGCGCAGCCTGGAGCGCCAGGCGCAGGAGGCGGCGTTTGCCATGCGCAGCCTGCAATCGCGCAAGGCGGAGCTTGGCCGCAGCATTGAAACGGCAACGGCGCAGTGCCAGTCGGCGACGGCTGAAGAGCAGTTGGCCAAAGACGAACTGATACGCCTCACCGACGCTTCCGCGCAAGCCGGATTGCAGTCTGCTTTGGCATTGAAACTGGCGCGCGAACAGGTGCTGGGCGCCAAACGCAGCGACTACGACGACCTCACGGGCCGGCTTCGCGCCAGTGACGAGCGGCGCCTGCAGATTGAACGCGAGCTAGAGCCCCTGCGCAGCCGCATTAACGAAGCGTTATTGAAAGAACAGGCCGCGCGCCTTGGCTTTGAACAGTACGAACAATTGTTGCTGGAGGCTCATGCCAACTTGGAGGTGGTGGCGGCCTCGATCACGGCTGGCACCGTCAAACTCGCTGGATTGCAGGTGGAAATAGATCGCCTGCACAGCGAAGTTGCAGCGCTGGGTGCGGTGAATCTGGCGGCGCTGGAGGAGCTTACCACTTCCCGTGAACGCAAGCAGTTTCTTGACGCGCAGACGGCCGATTTGACCGAAGCGATGACCACGCTGGAAGACGCCATCAAGAAAATTGACGGGGAGACCCGTGAATTGCTTTCGGGTACGTTCA
>JANNYX010000284.1:0-3067 GCA_031410295.1 Rhodoferax sp. | reverse complement strand
GCTTCGACCACCATGGCGGCGTCCATGATGCCGATGGACGGGATGTTCAAAATCGCCGCCTTGCCTTTGAACTCGGGATTGAGCAGCTCGGCCCAGGAGTCGATCGGGCGCTTGATCAGGTCGGGGCGGATGCCCAGGGTGTCGGCGTTGTACACGGTGGGGATCAGCGACATGAACTGCGTCGCTGTGGCCGAGAACTTCTTGCTTTTTTCGCCTTCAAGGTAGATCACCTTCTTGGGGGCGGTGCCCTGGTCGCCCACCTTCTTTCCGGCCACTTCGCCTTTGGTGAACAGCGCGGTGATCTTGTCGGCGTTCTTGATCTTCTTGGTGTCGATGCCCTTGAGGTTGCCCGTGGGCACAATGTTCTTGAGCGAGAAGTACTCGGTGTCAATCAGATCGAAACTGTTGGGCGCGGTCACGGCGCGTTTGGTGACGTCGTCGGTGGTGACGGCCACGTACTGGATCTTGATGCCGGTGTCTTTTTCAAACTTCTCGCCGATGGCCTTGTCCTGGTTGACCGCCGTGCCGAGGTAACGCAGCACAATTTTTTCCTGCGCATGGATGGCCGGGAACACGCCCGCAGCCAGAATGCCGGCGGTGCCTTTCAGAATGGCTCGACGCGGCAACCGGCTGTTGCCATTGGAGGGGATGGGTTCAGACATGGGGTAGCTCCTTTGCGGTGGTTGAAACTTCTTGCGAAGCGGGGGTGAAAACGGTGAGTTCAGTCCAGAAGCAGGTGGGCCGACGCGGGTGACCAGGAGAGCTGCACGTCGGTGCCCAGGGTGTGGGGCCGTTGAGAAAATTCGGCTTCGGTCAACATCACCGACAACTCGGCCGTGCTGCTGGCGGTCTTGGCGGTTCCCGGGTTTTGTAGCCCCAGCAACACATAGGTACCCTGGTATTCGATATCGGTGATGACCGCCCGTTTGTTGTGCAGCCCGTCGGCCAGGGCCGCGGCAACCGGGTTGACCTGGATCTGGTCGGTGCGCACTCCGACTTTGCCCGCCGGCGTGTGAATCACGTTGTGTCCGCCCATGAACCGCGCGACAAACTCGCTGGCCGGGCGGTTGTAAATGGCATGCGGCGAGCCCAGCTGCTTGATCTGGCCGTGGTCCATCACCACCATCATGTCGGCCAGCGCCATCGCCTCTTCCTGCGAATGGGTGACGTGGATGAAGGTCAGACCGAGTTCTTTTTGCCAGCGCCGCAATTCGGCGCGCATCTGGATGCGTAGGAAAGGGTCCAGCGCCGACAGCGGTTCGTCCAGCAGCAGCACGCGCGGCTGGGTCATCAGGGCCCGCGCCAGTGCCACGCGCTGCTGCTGCCCACCCGAGAGCTCGCCCGGTTTGCGGTGCGCCAGCGGCCCCATCGCCACGCGCTCCAGCAAGGCCAGCGCCTTTTGCTGGCGGGCGGTCTTGTCCACGCCTTTCATTTTCAGGCTGAAGGCGACATTGTCCAGAGCGCTCAAATGCGGAAACAGGGCAAAACTCTGGAACATCATTGCCGTGCCGCGGGCAGCGGCCGGCAAATGGGTAATGTTCCGGTTGTCCAGCAGGACGTCCCCGCTGGTGACCGAGTCATGTCCGGCCATCATGCGCAAGGTGGTGCTTTTGCCGCAGCCCGAGGGCCCAAGCAGGCAGCAATAACTGCCACCCGCTATGCGCAGGCTGATGTTGTCCACCGCAGGCTTTCCGGGCGCAAAACGCTTGGTCAGGCCGACCACCTCGATGGTGGCCGGTTGCAAGGCGATATCGTCACTCATACCCAAACTACAAGCATAAGGTGTGCCGCACTTTGTACGCAATGTTCAATGAATTATGTGTACAAAATGCACTGTCGCAGTGCGGGCTTACCCGGGTGGCCCTTGAGTTGCCTGATGTTGGTGCACCCCGCGGCCGATGGTCAATGTGCCAAATTAATAAGGACGTAAATTACCGTTCAAAAACTAATGTACTAAAATTATAGATATATTAAGCATCAATTATGCTATAAAATATATATCTAATAGCGGAATCGTTTTGACGGCCTTAAACTGAATTAGTTCAGATATTTTTTATACACACTGATATTTTAAACTCGTTAGCGCGCAGGAGTGTGTCCAGAACGAGGCGGCCGGAATGGCCTCCTCCACCTGTCCCCAAGTAAGATGGACCCATGCCGCAATCGCCCCCTTCCGCGCCACCCAAACCGTTGGATATCCTGATCGTCGGCGCCGGTTTCGCCGGCCTGTATATGTTGTACAAGGCGCGCCAACTCGGTTTGCAGGCGCGGGTCATTGAAGCGGCAGACAGTGTCGGCGGCACCTGGTACCACAACCGGTACCCGGGTGCACGGGTCGACATCCAGAGCCTGGAATATTCCTTCGGTTTCTCCGACGCGCTGCAGCAGGAATGGCGCTGGAGCGAACGTTACGCGCCGGCCGCCGAGTTGCTCTGTTACGCCAACCACGTGGCCGACCGTTTTGAACTGCGCGAACACATTCAGTTCAACACCCGCGTTATCGGCGCGGCGTTTGATGCGTCGTCGAACCTCTGGCGGGCGGCCAGCGGCGGCGGTGAAACCTGGGCCGCTCGCTTCATGGTGATGGCCAGCGGCCCGCTGTCGAGCCCCAACACGCCAGCCTTCAAAGGTCTCGACACGTTCAAGGGCCCGGTGTTTCACACGGCGAAGTGGCCCAAAGCGCCGGTGGATTTCAGCGGCCAGCGGGTGGCCGTGATCGGCACCGGCTCCTCGGGCGTCCAGGCGATTCCACACCTGGCCCAACAAGCCGCAGCGCTTACGGTATTCCAGCGCACAGCGGCTTACGCCGTGCCAGCGCACAACGGCCCGCTTGACCCGGCGCTGGAGGCGCATATTCCCGCCGCGCGCTACGCGCATCTCGATCGACACCTCTCCGGCCAGAAGACCGGAAAGAACGGACGTCATCCGCTGCCGGACTCAGACGTGATGTGCCGGACGTTCAGCGATCTCGGCATCTCGCCCGGCATGCAGGTTGTGGCCTACGACGCCGACAGCGGCATGTATGCCAGCCGCTTGTGGTGGATGCTGCGATGGATGGGGCACGATG
>JANNYX010000283.1:0-2858 GCA_031410295.1 Rhodoferax sp. | reverse complement strand
GGTGCCGGTTGAGCTGGTCATTCCTACCCCCTTCGTCGACGGGGAGGTCGGGGTGGGTGGCGCAGCGAAATAAAGGAGGAGAAGTCGGCGAAGGCCGCTTCGGGGGACATTCGCGGAGCTACCCACACCGGCCTCCCCGGTTCGCCCAAGGCTGAACCGGAATAACTGCCCCCGAACTCAATACATTTCAAGCGGTCAACCCAAAGCGCGCTGCAAACATCGAAACGCTCTGTAAATTTACCGCCCTGAAGTGGCGAGGTAACGCTTGCGCCAAAAAAACACGACGGTCGTCACGGCCACCGTGACCATCGTGCCGAAGGTCCACCAGAACGCGCCTTTCTGGTGAATCAAAGGCATGAACTCGAAGTTCATGCCAAAAAAGCCGGTGATCAGGTTCATCGGTAAAAAGATCGCTGTCAGCACGGTAAGGGTGCGCATGATGTCGTTGGTGCGGCTGCCCTGCACGCTGAAATGGATTTGCACGGCGGTTTCCGCGCTTTGCTCCAGCCGCCGCACGTGGTGCACCACCCGTTCGATGTGCTCCAGGACGTCGCGCGAACGCACGTGCAGCAGTTCGCGGTCGCGGATCTGCGCGGTGGTTTGCGGCTGCGGCCAGGTTTTGAGGGATTCGTTCCAGTCTTGCACGGCCGAGCGCTGGTCTTCGCAGACTTCGTCCAGGTAATGCAGGCTGCGCCGCGCGTCCAGCAGCGAGCGCCAGTTGTTGAACCGTGTGCGCGGGTTGATCAGTTCACTCTCCCAGTGGTCCAGCTGGCGCGTCAACTCGCGGCGCAATTCAAGAAAACTGTCAACCATCTGGTTGATGATGCGCAGCATCAGGTCCGCCGGGCCAGCCGGCAGGCGCGCGCCGGCGGTACGCGCGTCCGTCGTGCGGGCGTCGCCCGTGCGGGAATCGGTGGACACCGAATTCAGCAGGCGCGTGGCAAAACTGTCGCGCACCGCGCAATCGGTCGGGTGTACGGTCAACAACACCCGGTCAAACACGGCAAAACCGACCGGGCTGGTGTCAATGCGTTTAAGGATCGGCGGGCCGCCGCGTGGGCTGCCTGCGCCGGGCGTTGGCAAAGCCGTGACGGCCTGGCGCTCGGCGCTGCCAGCGGCCAGGCGGCGAAACACCAGCACGTCGTATTGCGAGGTGAAATCAAAATGCGACGGCAAATGGTTGTTGATCAAATCGGCAATGTGCAGGTCGACCAGTTGCAGGCCACACAAAGCTTGCAGGCAGGCCTGGACCTGCGCCTGCACCGGGGTGGCTTCAAATTCGCCCCGGGCGCAGGCAATCCAGACAAAACTGGTGTCGGGCAGGTGGCTGGGCAGCTCGCTGCTTTCAGTGACGGCGCTGCTGCTGATGGTGAAGACGCGCATGGCTTGGGCTGGGTTTGCTTGGGTTAGCGCGGCAAGTGCGGCAAACGCGGCAAGTGCGGCAAGCGCGCCGGCTGTTTTGGCAACAAACGTGCCGCATCCAGCGCGAAATAAGTCAACACGCCGTCGGCGCCGGCGCGTTTGAACGCCAGCAGGCTTTCCATCATCACCGCGTCGTGGTCGAGCCAGCCGTTTTGCGCGGCGGCTTTGAGCATGGCGTATTCACCGCTGACCTGGTAGGCAAAGGTCGGCACCTGGAACTGCTCTTTGACGCGGCGCACGATGTCCAAGTAGGGCATGCCCGGTTTGACCATCACCATGTCGGCGCCTTCGGCGATGTCGATCGCCACTTCACGCAGGGCTTCGTCGGAGTTGCCGGGGTCCATCTGGTAGATCTTTTTGTCGGCTTTTCCCAAATTGCCGGCTGAGCCCACGGCATCCCGAAACGGGCCGTAAAAGGCACTGGCATATTTGGCGCTGTAAGCCATGATTCTGGTGTGGATAAAGCCTTTGGCCTCCAGCGCCTGGCGGATGGCGCCGATGCGGCCGTCCATCATGTCGCTGGGCGCCACAATGTCAACACCCGCCGCTGCCTGTGTGAGTGCCTGCTTCACCAGGATTTTGACGGTTTCGTCGTTCAAAATGTAATTGTTTTCTGCAGGATCCGGGTCGAGCAGGCCGTCCTGACCGTGGCTGGTGTACGGGTCCAGCGCCACGTCGGTCATGATGCCCAGCTCGGGGAAATGCTTTTTCAGCGCCTGCACCACTTTGGGGATCAAGCCCTTGGCATTGGTCGCTTCTTTGCCGTTGGGCGTTTTAAGCGATGGCTCGACCACCGGAAAAAGCGCCATCACCGGGATGCCCAATTCAACACATTCCTCGGCCAGCGGCAGCAGCAAATCCAGGCTCAAACGCGCCACCCCCGGCATCGACAACACCGGCTGGCGTTGCTGTTTGCCATCGACCACAAACACCGGGTAAATCAGGTCGTGCGCAGACAAGGCGTGTTGCCGCACCAGGTTGCGGGTGAACGCGTCACGGCGCAGGCGGCGTGGGCGTGCCAGTGGAAACGGGGCGGGGGGCACAAAAGTCGTCATGGGTCAGGTCATAACATGGTTGGCAGAGGTCTGCGGGTATTCATTGTTACCTCTTTGACAAAAAGTTGACTTAGGCGCTTGAAACCTGCATCAATGTTTGCTAAATTTCTAGCGGGTGGATTCCACCCCCCGCTTTTCCTCCCTGAGCGGGGCCTTGATGTGTGACAGCAAATAGGCTTACCACCCCGGCTTCGTGCCGGGGTTTTTTTTTGGCGCGAATACCTGCAGAAATTATGCCCGGTCCTTGGTGGCGAGGACGTCGCTACAGCGATTGCATCAAGCCGTCTCCCGCGCCGTGGCAAGCCGCGGCGGCACAAACGCCATAATCCGCCCATGCTTTGGGTCAAATCTTTCCACATCGTTTTTGTTGCCAGCTGGTTC
>JANNYX010000282.1:0-5416 GCA_031410295.1 Rhodoferax sp. | reverse complement strand
TCGCTGATGCGGTAATTGAATTCGGTCACCGAACGCGCCGCGCCCGGCAGCGCGCCAATCAGCTCACAAAAACGCTTGAAACTGCCGCGCTCCTCAGGAATCGTCACCGCCAACAGGGCCTCGCGCTCTTCGCCCACCTCGGCGCGTTCGGCAACGAAACGCAGGCGGTCGAAATTCATGTTGGCGCCGCACAAAATCGCGCAATAGGTCTCGCCTTTGGTTTTGTGCGTCGCCACGTATTGTTTGATCGCCGCCACCGCCAGCGCGCCGGCGGGCTCGACGATGCTGCGGGTGTCGACAAAAATATCCTTGATGGCAGCGCAGACAGCGTCGGTGTCGACCAGCATGAATTCATCAACCAGGCCGCGCGCCACGCGAAAGGTCTCTTCGCCCACCAGTTTCACCGCCGTGCCGTCGGAAAACAGGCCCACATCGGGCAATGTGACACGTTTTTTCGCCGCCACCGACTGCATCATGGCGTCTGAATCGTTCATCTGCACGCCGATCACCTTCACCTCAGGCGCCACCGCCTTGATGTAATTCGCCACGCCGGCAATCAGCCCGCCGCCGCCAATCGCCACAAACACGGCGTCGAGTTTCATGGCGGGGTTGGCGCCCTGCCCATGCAAAGTTTGCACCTGGCGCAGCACTTCCATGGCAATCGTGCCCTGCCCGGCGATCACGTCCGGGTCATCAAACGGGTGCACAAAGGTCAGGCCGTGTTTTTTCTCGAGTTCAACGGCGTGGCTGTAGGCGTCGGAATAACTCTCGCCAAACAGCACCACTTCACCGCCAAAACTGCGCACGGCGTCGACTTTGAGCGAGGGCGTGGTGGTCGGCATGACGATCACCGCCCGGCTGCCGAGTTTTTTAGCGCCCAGGGCCACACCCTGCGCGTGGTTGCCGGCCGAGGCGCAAATAACCCCTTTTTGCAACTGCGCTGGCGTCAAATGCGCCATCTTGTTGTAGGCGCCCCGAAGCTTGAAACTGCGCACCGCCTGCTGGTCCTCGCGCTTCAAGAGCACGGTGTTGTGCAGGCGGCGGCTCAAGGCGCGCGCCGGCTCCAGCGCCGTCTCCACCGCCACGTCATAGACCCGCGCGGTGAGGATTTTTTTCAGGTAGTCGGCGGGGGAGAGATGTCGGGTGGTCATGGTCGTCTTTTGAGGCTTGTCGATGATACCGGGCGGGCTGCGGCACCCATTCATGTAACAAGCTCTTGCGACAATCACTTGCGACAATCGTGTCTGGCAACCCGGCAGGTTCGCCCTCAACTTCGTTTTACCCAAATTTTTTCGACCTTAAAAAGGACACCACCATCATGGAATGCACCGTCAGCTGGACCGGCAACACCGGCGCGCGCTCAGGCATGGGCTTTTTGGCCGAAACCGGCAGCGGCCATACCCTGGTGATGGACGGCGCGCCAGACGCCGCCAAAGCCGAAAACGGCGGCCTGAATCTGGCGCCCCGACCGATGGAAACGCTGCTCGCCGGCGCTGGCGGCTGCACCGCCTATGACGTCGTGCTGATCTTGAAACGCGGCCGCCACGCCGTGCAGGGCTGCTCGGTCAAACTCACGGCTGAACGCGCCGAAGCCGACCCGAAAGTCTTCACCAAAATCAACATGCATTTCACCGTGGCAGGCATTGGCATTCCAGCCGCTGCGGTGGAGCGCGCCATCGCCATGAGCCACGACAAATATTGCTCGGGCACCATCATGCTGGGCAAGACGGCGGAAATCACCACAAGTTTCAGTATTGTTGAAAATTAGATTGGAACAATTGGGATTAGGCCGTCTGATAATTTACTTATTTAGCTATTTATACTATAGCTAATTTGATGTTACTAAAATCAATAATATATTTATATTCTATAAGCAACGCGAGTCATCACCTTTGCCGCCGCGCGCATCAAGGTCTGTACCGGCAAAGGCATTGGCAGCGCGCCCAATTTCTTTGCCTCAAGAGCATGTGCCGCCTCTTCTTCGCGCATTTGCGCCACGATGGCGCGCGAGTTCTGGTCGCGCTTTGGCAACAATTCGAGGTGACTTTGCAGATGCGCCTCAACCTGGCGCTCGGTTTCCTCAACAAAACCCAGGCTGACGCGGTCGCCCAGTTTGCCGGCCACCAAACCCATGGCGAAGGCGCCGGCGTACCACAGGGGGTTCAACAGCGAAGGCCGCGCGCCCAACTCCTGCAAACGCTCAGACGTCCACGCGAGGTGGTCAGTCTCCTCCTTGCTGGCCTTGGCAAAATGCGCTTTCAGCGCTTGGTTGTTCGTGGCCAGCGTCTGCGCGGCATACAGCGCCTGGGCACACACCTCGCCGACATGGTTGATGCGCATGAGGGCGCCCGCATGGGCCTTTTCGTCGGCTGACAAGGGTTCGCCAGAACCTGCTTCCGCAGCTTCCGGCAAGGTCTTGCAAGCGCGTTGGGCAACAGGCGAGCCAAACACGGTGCGCAGTGCAGCGTCGGCGGTTTCGATCAGGGTATCGGTCATGGCCATCATTCACCCGCTTTCAACCCGCTTTCAATTCGGAAAACGGGTTGACCACGTGCACGCCCAGCGGCCGCTTCAACGAACCGGTGTCTTCCGAATACAAGGTCTTCACACCATGCTCGGCGCAGATGGCGATGATCAGGGCGTCCCACAATTGGTAATGGTGCTTGGCCACGAGCTCAAAAGCCTGTTGGTAGCAGCTGGGTGTTGCGCCCAAGACCGTGACTCCGATCGATAGATTCCTCATCAGCTCCAGCACACCCGCACGGGTCGTCACCTTTTTGCGAAGAGCCACCGTCACGTATTCGCCCATCACCTGGCCAACCAGACAGGCGTTGGCGCTTTCGCTCAATTTGCCCAGCAATGACCTGGCGGCACGCTGTTTTGAAAGTGGCGCGTCGGGCTCAGTCGCGTAAATCAGGACGTTGGTGTCAAGCGTCCACGGCGCATCAATCGTCGTAAGCGTCATTGCGGTTGAATTTTCCACCCGTCTCCACGATGTTGCCTGAGAGCCGGAACGCCAACACTTTTTCAATCCACGCCTTGCGCTCCAGGGCGGTCATCACCGGTTTCTCCACCGGCACCAGCCTGAGCAACGGCTTGCCATAACGGGTCACCGTGAGCTCTTCACCTGCCGCGACGCGTGCCGCCACAGCCGAAAAATTGTGAATCACTTCACGGGAAGTAATTGCGCTCATAGATCCTTTCTCGCGGGATCTGAAAAATCCCAATGTGCCAGCTTGTCCAATTCCATCGAATTCCAAGTTGTAATACAAATTGTATAACTTCTCAAAATCAGGGCTTGTGGTTCCGCTTGCAGGGCAGCTTTAAATCAGCTTGTTGCAGGCTCGCAACGAAAAGCACAGGGCTTTACCATTTTTAAGGGCAAATCCTTTGCCAACGCGGTCTCGTCTGGTTCAATACATCAACTTCCTGAAATAGGAGGTTGGCCCGGGGAGCCGAAACTATCGAACCCTCTTTCGGCGCCCTTTGTTTAACCTTGGAGAAACTTGTAATGAAAAAAACCCTCGTTGCTTTGGCTGCTCTGTCAGCTATCAGCGCTTTCGCCCAGTCTTCCGTGACCATCAGCGGCACCATTGATCCTTCCATCGCCAGCAGCCAAACCACCTACGGCGACGGCGCTTCGGTGTCCAACTCCTTCGTGCGCAACAGCTCACAAGGCACCACCCAGATCACCTTCACCGGTGTGGAAGACCTCGGCGGCGGCTTGAAAGCCCTGTTCCGTTATGAAGGCGACTTCTCTGCTGCCATTGCCGCAGGTTCTGGCAATGCCATCGGCGACGGCGGCGGCGACATTTTCGCAGCCTTGCAAGGCGGCTGGGGCACGTTCTATTTGGGCACGCCCAACACGCCTACCCTGTCAGTTCAGGCCGCCCGCAACTTCATCGGCACCAAACTTGGTTCCGGTTTTGGTGGCGTGAATGGCACCGGCCACGTCCGTGAAAACGGCTCGCTGCGTTATGACACCCCCACTTTTGGTGGCTTCTCGGCAGCTTTGTACTACACCTTTGGTTCCTCGGCCACGCCAGTTGCCAACGGCGGCACGGGCTTGGAAACCAAAGCCAAGTCAGACATCGGCCTGTTCTTCAACAACGGTCCCATTTCTGCTGGCTTGTCGTTCTACCAACAGGATGGCATTAATTCAATGGTCAACTTGGCCGCTTCGTGGAACTTTGGCATCGCCAAGGTTTACGTCGGTGCGCATCAGGAAGACAAGAAGGTCGCCGGCCCAACTTTTGGTACCTCCAAAGGCTTCAACATCGGTGCTGACTTCAACATCTCGCCATCTTTGGTGGTCTATGGCAACTACGGTGTTTTGGATGAAGACAACGCAGCTAATCAGGACAAGAAGATCGCCGCTCTGGGCGTGAAATACAGCCTGAGCAAGCGCACCTCGGTGTACGGACGTTTGGTCGCTGAAAACAACGACAACGTGAACGTTGCTACGAGCATCCGCCAAGTCAACACCGCTTTGATCGGCATTCAGCACAACTTTTAAAACAACGGCCGTTTAATACGGCCTTTGTCAGAAAAGTTTTAGAGCCACCTGGCCTTCGGGCCGGGTGGCTTTTTCCATTTGAAAAGCCCCAAAAACCGGTGCCGCATGTCCGCGCTATCAGGTTCGCCTGGTACGGGCCGATAAGCTTCACCATCAAGGCCTAGGGGCTCGCCGATGCCACGTCTTGAAAGCAACGCAGGTAAGGCCGACGCGGTAAACGCGCCTGGCGAGTTCGACTGGCCAGGGCTTAGGTCATGGAAACCCCCGTATAAAAGCCGCTTTGGGTCTGATAGATTAGCGGGGTGACGCCCTTCCCCGTTCGCCCTGGCTTGGCCCTTCATTGCAGCCGGCTTCTGGCCCATTAACCAACCCATGTTGGCATTCATTTTGCAGCGCCTGATCCAGGCCAGCGTGGTGATGGTGGTGGTAGCGTTCATCGCGTTCATGCTGTTCCAGTACGTCGGCGACCCCGTGGTGTTTTTGCTTGGGCAAGACGCAAAGCCCGATCAAATTGCCCAGTTGCGCGCCGACCTGGGGCTGGACCAACCGTTTTTCATTCAGTATTGGCACTTTCTGGTGAACGCCATACAAGGCGAATTTGGCCTCTCGTTGCGCCAGGGCGCCAAGGTGTCGCGCCTGATTGGCGAGCGTTTCCCGGCCACGCTGGAGCTGTCTCTGGTGGCCGCCGGGTTGTCGCTTTTGGTCGGCATTCCGATGGGCGTTTATGCGGCCCTCAAACGCAACACCTTCACCAGCCATGTGTTCATGACGTTGTCGTTGATCGGCGTCTCCTTGCCGACGTTTTTGATCGGCATTCTGCTGATTTTGATTTTCGCCGTCGGCCTGGGTTGGTTCCCGAGTTTCGGGCGCGGCGAGACCGTCAAACTGGGTTGGTGGAGC
>JANNYX010000281.1:0-2350 GCA_031410295.1 Rhodoferax sp. | reverse complement strand
CCCGCCGTCGTTGGCGACGATGGCCACGTTGTCGCGCTCGTGCATGCGGATGATGTGGGGTGCCTGGCCCGTCGGGTTTTGAGTCTCTGCCATCGTCATCTCCTATCCTGCAGCACGCGGTTTCGGCGTATTTTATCGAATGGTTGTATTTTATGGTAACGGTACCATTATACTGAGTTCAATGAACAAAAGAGAGACGACCAGAAAATCCCGACGCAGCAGCGGTGCCATTACCCTGCGGGATGTTGCCAAACTGGCGGGCGTGGCACCCATCACGGCATCGCGCGCAGTCAACACGCCGGATCAGGTGTCGCCGGAAGTTCTGAAGAAGGTTCAGGACGCGGTTCAGCGCACGGGCTACGTCCCCAATCGTGTTGCCGGTGGGCTGGCATCGTCACGCAGCCGTCTTATTGCTGCCGTAGTGCCCAGCATTGTGGTGTCAGTTTTTGTGGAGACGATTGAAACCCTGAACAACACTTTGTTCGAGGCCGGCTACCAACTGATGCTGGGCCAGACGGGCTATTCGCCGGTTCGCGAAGAGGCCCTGCTGGAAGCCATCATCGGTCGCCGGCCTGACGGGATATTCCTGACCGGCATCATGCAATCCAGCAGGGGCCGCACCCGATTGCTGGCGTCGGGCATCCCAGTGGTCGAAACCTGGGACCTGACGCCCACGCCCATCGACATGCTGATTGGCTTTTCCCACTCTGACATAGGCCGGGAAGTCGCCAATTTCCTGGTTGCAAAAGGTCGCAAGCGGTTTGCGCTGGTCAGTGCGGGTGACGAGCGGGCCATGCGGCGCGCGGCGGCCTTCCAGAACACGGTGGCGCAGCGCGGTTTCGGGGAGGTTTTTGTCGACAACGTAGGCGCGTCGCGCTCGCTCAAAAGCGGCCGCCATGCCCTCGGCCGCATCCTGTCGCAGGCGCCTGATGTCGATGCCATCTTCTGCAGCTCCGACCTGCTGGCCATGGGTGTACTGACCGAGGCTATTGCCCGGGGAATTCCCGTCCCGCAGCGTTTGTCCATCATCGGGTTTGGCGACGTGCCCTACATGGCAGACATGGTTCCATCATTGACCACGGTGCAGATCAATGGGCGCGACATCGGCCAGAAGGCGGCCGGATTTTTGGTCGCCAGGGCCGAGGGCCGGTCTGTGGACGCGCCCATCGTTGATGTTGGCTTTGCCATCATCGAGCGCGACAGCACCTGATACGTAGAATCCCCCATATTTTAAGGCTTGACGCGTCAATTTGGTACCGCTACCATAGACCTATTATTTTTTTATTACCGCAACCAAAATCCCTGAGCTATCAAAAGTCTTACCTAAGCCTATGTCAACTCACTCCACACCCCTGATCACCGATCTGCAAGTCATCCCGGTTGCCGGTCGCGACAGCATGTTGCTGAACCTGAGCGGTGCACACGGCCCGTTCTTCACCCGCAACCTCCTGCTCCTGACTGACAACGCCGGTCGCACCGGCGTGGGGGAAGTGCCTGGCGGCGAGAAGATCCGCCAGACCCTGGAAGACGCACGGGCGTTGGTGGTGGGCCAGCCCATCGGCGCGCACCAGCGCATCCTGCAACACGAGCAACAGCAGTTTGCCGACCGCGACAGCGGCGGGCGTGGCCAGCAAACCTTTGATTTGCGCACCACCATCCATGCCGTCACTGCCATTGAGTCGGCCCTGCTGGACTTGCTGGGCCAGCACCTCAACGTGCCGGTGGCGGCCCTGCTGGGTGAAGGCCAGCAGCGTGACGCGGTGGAAATGCTGGGCTACCTGTTTTATGTGGGCGACCGCAACAAGACCGACCTGGATTACGTGAGCGAACCCGGGGCGGCCAACGCCTGGTTCCGCCTGCGCCATGAAGTCGCGCTGACCCCCCAGGCCATCGTGCGGCAGGCCGAAGCGGCCCGCGAGAAATACGGCTTCAACGACTTCAAACTCAAAGGCGGCGTGTTGCGCGGCGTAGAGGAAGTTGAAGCGGTCACGGCCTTGCATGAGCGCTTTCCACAGGCCCGCGTCACACTCGACCCCAACGGCGGCTGGCTGCTCAAAGACGCGATTGCGCTGATGCGCGACCTGCGCGGTGTGGTCGCCTATGCCGAAGACCCTTGTGGCGCCGAGGGTGTGTTCTCGGGCCGCGAGGTGATGGCCGAATTCCGCCGTGCCACGGGCCTGCCCACGGCCACCAACATGATTGCCACCGACTGGCGCCAACTCACCCATGCGCTGTCGCTGCAAAGTGTGGACATCCCACTGGCCGACCCGCACTTCTGGACCATGGCCGGTTCGGTGCGGGTGGCCCAAACCTGCCGCGACTGGGGTTTGACCTGGGGCAGCCATTCCAA
>JANNYX010000280.1:0-1628 GCA_031410295.1 Rhodoferax sp. | reverse complement strand
CTGGTGGTGGACCTGGGTTCCACGCCCGGCGCCTGGAGCCAGTACCTGCGCCGCAAGATGGGCAATGTGAACGGGCCATTGGCGGTTCCGGCAGGCGCCACGTCGAGCTTGAACGGCGCCATCATCGCGCTGGATTTGTTGCCGATGGACCCGGTCGAAGGCGTGGCGTTTTTCCTTGGCGACTTCCGTGAAGACGAATTGCAGCAAAAAGTGGTGGCGCAGATGGCCGGCCGCCAGGCCGATCTGGTGGTCTCCGACATGGCGCCCAACCTCTCGGGCATTGCCTCGGCAGACGCCGCGCGCATTGACAATTTGATCGAATTGGCGATCGACTTCAGCCAGTCGCACCTCAAGCCGCAAGGCGCGCTGGTGGCCAAGGTCTTTCATAGCGCCGGGTACGACGATCTTGTGATGCGCTTCAAGGCCGCCTTTGTTACCGTCAAACCGCACAAACCCAAGGCCTCGCGAGACCGCTCGTCCGAGACTTTTCTCATTGGGGTCGGGCTCAAGAAAGTGTGACGCTGTGCACAGCGTGCAGTGAGGGGCGGCAAAAACCTGTCATTTAGTGTGTCTTCACCGGTGCCTGCGCCTTGAAGCGCCTCAAATCGGCAGCACTTGAGCCTTGTCCTCCTGCGTTGTCACAGCAACGCAATTTATCTTGCCTTCATTTCGCATCAAGCACTGGAGCCCCGTTTGAACAATCAGTGGTTTTCTAAAGTTGCCGTCTGGATGGTGATCGCCCTCGTGCTGTTCACCGTTTTCAAACAATTCGACAAAACCGGCGCAGCCGGCGCGGGCTACGTGGGGTATTCCGACTTTCTTGAAGAAGTGCGCGGCAAACGCATCAAGAGCGCCATCATCCAGGAAAGCCCGGGCGGCACCGAGATCATCGCCGTGACCAATGACGACCGCAAAGTGCGCGTCACCGCAACCTATCTGGACCGTGGCCTGGTCGGCGACCTGATCGCCAACAACGTCAAGTTTGACGTGAAAGCGCGCGAGGAGGGTTCCCTGCTCATGACGCTTCTGGTCAGCTGGGGTCCGATGCTGTTGCTGATCGGCGTGTGGGTGTACTTCATGCGCCAGATGCAAGGCGGCGGCAAGGGCGGGGCCTTCAGCTTCGGCAAATCCAAGGCGCGCATGATGGATGAAAACACCAACCAGGTTACCTTTGCCGACGTGGCCGGTTGCGACGAAGCCAAGGAAGAAGTCAAGGAAGTGGTCGACTTTTTGAAGGACCCGGCCAAGTTCCAGAAGCTCGGTGGCCGCATTCCGCGCGGCCTGCTCTTGGTGGGGCCTCCCGGAACCGGCAAAACGCTGCTGGCCAAGGGCATCGCCGGCGAAGCCAAGGTGCCGTTTTTCAGCATCTCCGGTTCTGATTTCGTCGAAATGTTCGTCGGTGTCGGCGCAGCCCGTGTGCGCGACATGTTTGACAACGCCAAGAAAAACGCGCCGTGCATTATCTTCATCGACGAGATTGACGCCGTCGGCCGCCAGCGCGGCGCCGGTTTGGGTGGCGGCAACGACGAACGTGAACAAACGCTGAACCAGATGCTGGTCGAGATGGACGGCTTCGAGACCAATGTCGGCGTGATCGTCGTCGCGGCAACGAATCGCCCTGACATTCT
>JANNYX010000279.1:0-4341 GCA_031410295.1 Rhodoferax sp. | reverse complement strand
GCGTCAGCCTTCGCTTCTATGGCGGCCTCAATCAGCGCCCGGCTGGCGGTTACTCCTGAAACAATTTTGGAGATGTCCGGCTTGCCCTCGACTTGCATGCCGTTCGGGCCAAAGTCTTTGAAACGTTCGGGTTGAAGCAAGGCGTCAAACGCCAGGGCAAGATCGGTTCGTGAAGCCATATGGCGCGCAATTGTCCCTCAGCAGCGTACCGTTACAGAATTTGCCGTTTTAATACTTCATGTCCGATGGGTCTCTCCTGTCGCCTTGTCACGCAATCCTCGGGCCCTGTGCTTGCAATTGGCTGCGCCGCCCTACAATTTGCGCCATGAAACGACTTTGGCTTTTGTTCTCCCAGGTGGCGACGGTCTTGCTGGCCGCTTATTTTGTTGTGGCAACGCTCAAGCCAGATTGGCTAGGCAAAAACCTTGCCCGTACTGGCACGGTGAGTGTCATTGAAGCGGCCACGGCGCCGGCGGGCACTGTGCCCATTGGAAGTTTCCGCCTGGCGGCGCAAAAAGCCTCGGCCGCAGTGGTCAGCATCAACACCAGCAAGAACGCCCGGCGCGACCCGCGCTCCAACGACCCGTGGTTCAAATTCTTTTTCGGCGAACAGGGCAACCAGCCGCAAAGCGGCCTGGGCAGTGGTGTCATCGTCAGCGCCAGCGGCTACGTGCTGACCAACAACCATGTGGTCGATGGAGCCGATGAAATTGAAGTGGTGCTCAATGACAGCCGCCACGCCATTGCCAAAGTGATCGGCACCGACCCAGACAGTGACCTCGCGGTGCTGAAAATCGATCTGGATCGCCTGCCCGTGATTGTGCTGGGGAATGCCGATGCGCTTCAGGTTGGCGACCAGGTGCTGGCCATTGGCAACCCATTCGGCGTCGGGCAAACCGTTACCAGCGGCATTGTCAGTGCCCTTGGCCGCAACCAGCTGGGCATCAACACGTTCGAAAATTTCATCCAGACCGACGCGGCCATCAACCCCGGCAACTCGGGCGGCGCGCTGGTCGACGTCAACGGCAACCTGGCCGGTATCAACACCGCGATCTATTCGCGTTCAGGCGGCAACATGGGCATCGGATTTGCGATTCCCGTGGCGACGGCACGCTTGGTCATGGACGGCATTGTGAAAGACGGCCAAGTCACGCGCGGCTGGATCGGCGTGGAACCCAACGAGCTGTCCCCTGAGCTGGCCGAAACCTTTGGCGTGAAGGCGAAACAAGGCGTCATCATCACCGGGGTGTTGCAAAACGGCCCGGCGGCCAATGGTGGCCTGCGCCCTGGCGACGTGATCACCAGCGTGGGGGGGAAAGCTGTGAGCAGCGTCTCCGAATTGCTGGGGCAGGTGGCGGCATTGAAACCAGGTTCAGCCTCAAAATTCAGCTTGCAACGAAGAGAAGAAAAGCTGGAGCTTGATGTCACGCCTGGTGTCCGGCCCAAGCCCAAACGGCCGGTTGAACGTTAAGTCTTTCGCGGCCTCAGGTTTTCGCAGCTTCTGCCGCGTCATCCGGCGCCTTGGTGTGTTTGATGAACACCCTGGCAGCGATGATCCCGATTTCATACAGCAGCACCATGGGCACCAAGAGCGCCAGCATGGACACCGGGTCTGGCGGCGTGACCAGCCCGGCCACCGCGGCCGCGCCGACGACAAAATAGGCGCGAAACGACTTGAGTTGATCAACCGTCACGATCTTCATGCGCGCCAGAATCACCACAGCAATCGGCACCTCAAACGCCACGCCAAAAGCAATGAACATGGTGATGACAAAGTCCAGATAGGCTTCAATGTCGGGGCTGACGGCAACCGAGGCCGGTGACATTCTCTGGATCGCCGGAAAGGCCTGACCAAACACAAAGAAGTAACAGAATGCCGCGCCCATGTAAAACAGAATGGTGCTGGCGGCCACCAAAGGCAACACCAGCTTTTTCTCATGGCGGTACAGGCCGGGCGCCACGAACGCCCATATCTGATAGAGGATCCACGGCAAAGTGAGACCAACCGCCGCCAGAACGGAAACCTTGATAGGTACCAGAAACGGCGAGACCACACCCACCGCGATCATCTTGGAACCTTCAGGCAGCGCCTTCACCAACGGTTTGGCCAACAGGTCATACAGCTCAGACGGCCCTGGGAAAAACAAAAGCACCACCAGCACGGCGACGATGCCGTACATCGCCATCAGGAGGCGGTCGCGCAGTTCGACAAGATGCTGGACAAAAGGCTGTTCCGTACCCGCCAATTCATCCACTTTGGCGTCGTCCTTGGCCTCTTGTGCGGCTTTGCCGGCGCCGTCTTGGGTGTCGTTTGGATTTGCCATCAGCCCCGCCATCACCCTAAACGTTGCGGTCTAAAACGCGCCACACGCGCGGCGCCGGAAAGCGCCTTGGTGCGCGTGCCCGTGCGGGCCTTGTACCAATTGGGTGTTGCCCCCTGCTTGATGCGCCATTTTTTCTTGGGGTGTTTGTAGGCCGGAAAACTGGGCGGGGGCGGCGCCAGCGTGGTGTTGCTGTTCAAGCCATCGGTGGCGTCAGCCCAGGTCTTCTCGAAGTCGCTGCTGGTGGTCTGGATGGAGCTTTCAACATCGCGCGCCGCGGACTCCATGGTTTCTTTCATCTTCTTGAGCTCGTCAAGCTCCATGGAGCGGCTGACCTCGGCTTTTACATCGGCCACGTAACGCCGGGCACGACCCAGCAAGGTGCCGATGGTTTTGGCCAGTCCGGGCAGTTTTTCGGGACCAATGACGATCAGTGCAATGCCGCCAATGATGGCCAGCTTGGTGACGCCAATATCAAGCACTTAGACACAGCCCGTGCACGCATACACGTGGTTGAAGGAATTCACGATTCATCAAGCCTCATCAAACGCCGAGTCACCAGCCTTCAACTTTTCGTTTTGGCTTCAACGTCAATCGTGTCTTTGACTGATGTGGACCCGGCAGGGGCCGTGCCAACCTGCTGAGTTGCAGTGGCCGCCGCCGCTGCGGCTTCTGCGGTCTTGTCGGAGCCGTCTTTCATGCCGTCCTTGAAGCCCTTGACCGCGCCGCCCAGGTCCGAGCCGATGTTGCGCAGCTTCTTGGTGCCGAAAATGACAATGATGATGACCAGAAAAATGATCAGGTGCGTAGTGGACAGACCCATGAGGTGCTCCTAAGGAATTGTGTTGATTTTACCCGCGCAATCAACCGCGCGCCCATGGGCGCGGTCCGCCGGTTACATGAATGTGCAGATGCTGCACTTCCTGCCCGCCCTCGGCGCCTGTATTGGCAACGATACGAAAGCCCCCTTCGGGGTAAGGGTTGCAACCCTCCTGCAGGGCCAATTTGGGCACCAGCGCCATCATTCTGCCGAGCAGCCCGGCGTGCTCGTCAGTCACCTGCGCCATCGAGGGAATATGCGCCTTGGGGATGAGCAGGAAATGCACGGGAGCCCAGGGCTTGATGTCGTGGAACGCAAATATTTCGTCGTTCTCGAAGACTTTCTTCGACGGAATCATGCCCGCTGCAATTTTGCAGAAGAGGCAATTGGGGTCATGAGTCAATCCAATGCTCATTGGCCCACCGCCCGATTGTTGTTCATCGCCACCATGCCGCGCACGATGCGGTACAGAAACCAGATCGAGATGATGGCCCAGGCGATGGCGCCGGGCAAATAAAGCAACAGGTAAAGCGGAAACGTCACGAGATACAGAACACCCGCCCACAACACCGACCGGATGCGCCAACTGAAGTGGCTGGCTTGCCAGGTGCCTTCTGCTTCGTCTTTTTTCACGAGATCAATCACCAGCGCGATGATGAGCAGCGTGATGCCGGCCTGGCCCCCCGGAATGATGGCGCCGACGGCCACGATCAGGTGCAGCACGTAACTGATCCAGCCGACGTTTTTGAGGCTTTGGGCTTTTTCCGAATCAATCGCTTTCACGTCAATCACATCGCGATTCACATCGTTCATCATGCACCTTTCGACAGTTGTTCATCCAGATCCCGTTGCCTGGCCTTGCGTGACGCTTTTTCTTCGAGTCCGCTGATGCCAACGCGCCGCTCCAGCTCGGCGATGACGTCTTTGGGCGCCAGGCCGTAATACGACAAAGCCACCAGACTGTGAAACCACAAATCGGCGGTCTCGGCGACAATTTTTTCTTTCAGCGCGGGGGTGTTGCCGCCGCCGCTGGCATCCTTGCAGGCCATCACCATCTCGGTGGCCTCTTCGCCTATTTTTTTCAGGAACGCATCGGGCCCCTTGTGCAGCAGGCGCGCAACGTAACTCGTCTCGGGGTCGCCGCCCTTGCGGGACTGCAACACCTGGGCCAAATTGTCGTGCGAATCGTTGGAAGCCTTG
>JANNYX010000278.1:0-2973 GCA_031410295.1 Rhodoferax sp. | reverse complement strand
GGTTGCCACGGTGGGCGCAACGGTTGTGCAACAAATGGACTTCGCCTTCCTCACCGTTCTTGCCGTTCTTTTCGATGGGCCCGCGCGTCATGATGACTGGCTCGGGCCCGATCGACTTCATCACAAAATCGTTCGCCTCGGGCACTTCGCTGACGTGGCCGACATAAACCCAAATGCGTCGCCAGATCTTGTCCAGCTCCTCTTCAAAAATGGCCGGGTCGGTGTAGAGCGAACCATGGACCTGGTCCGGGCGCACAAGATCGCTCCACGGGCGACCTGCGCCCACGGTTTTCTGCGGGGTTATCTGGAATGACATCGGCGTGCTCACGGTGGCTTCTCCTGTGCGTCAAGTGCAGCGGGGGCCAGCGGCGACGCCTTCAGCTCGCGCCGATGCGCCACGGTAGCCGGCGCCACCCCGGGCTTCAAGCGCCAGTCCGGGCCGAAGTCGCGGGTCGGGTGAAAAAACAGCGGCTGCAGCGTTTCCAGTTCGCGCATGCGCTGTGCATACGCGTCGAGGCAGCTGCTGCGCCGCGCGCCGTCTGTGTAGTGAATCGACCACGACATGAACGGCGGCAAGACGTCGAAACCCACATACGCCAGGGTGCCCGCGTGCAGGTGCCAGAGGTTGGCATTCAAGTCGCCCAAGAGGCCGTCTGGCGCGACCATGTTTTCATAACAGCCAGTGCTGACCGTCATCATGGCGCGCCGCCCCTTGAGTCCGCCCGTGTCCATGCGGCGCCCCTTGCCGTAAGCCACGCCGTTCACAAACGTGCGGTCAATCCAGCCCTTGAGGATGGCCGGCACGGAGAACCACCACAACGGAAACTGCAGGATCAACAGATCACACCACAGCAGTTTGTCGATCTCGGCCTGGATGTCGGGCGCAAACGCCTGATGCTCCTGCGCGTATTTCTGCTCGCGGTCGTATTGCAACTGGTCGGGAAACCGCCGCGCGGTGAAATCCTGCGCGCCGGCCAGCGGGTTGAAATGCATGGCGTGCAAATCGGACACCTGCACTGTGTGCCCAAGCGCCGTCAACTGGACCACTGAACGCGCCAGCAAGGCAGCATTGAATGATTCAGGCTCGTGGTGGGCAAAGACAATGAAGACGTTCATGACGGTGCTTTTGTTTTATGTTTTCGTTTTATTATAGTCCGCCGCGTCGGTTTATTTCTAAACCCATCCTGCGCCCTCAGCCTGCGCCGAATGCCTGCGTCAGCCCTCGGGTTCAACCGGCCTGCGCTGCCACCAACTTGGGCCGACTACGTTCAACAGGCTGCACAATCAGGAACCGCCAGCCAAGTATGGAGAATCACGGAAACAGGGGATTTAAATTTGTGTATGAGTTTAATTTACAACAAACTTATCTCATATAGGCCGTCAAAACAAGTCATTAATATGCTACTTTAAATATATCGTATTTGTATACTTTTAGTACTATATTTTATGTCAAAAGATAAACCAACGTATTTTAGAGCCGCCCGACCGCAGGGTGTGCCAGCCCGCCCCGCGCCGCCCACAAAATCGCCTTCGATATCGCCCTCGGTATCGCCTTCAAAAGCGTCTGCGCAAGCGGGCGCTAACAGCCCTGCCGCCACCTCCCGCCTGAACAAACGCATGGCCGAGCTGGGCATGGCCTCGCGCCGTGAAGCCGATGATTGGATCGGCCGCGGCTGGGTCAAGATCAACGGTGTGGTCGCAAGTATGGGCCAGCAAGTCACGGCCGATGCGCGCATCGAGGTCAACAAACAGGCGCAGGGCGCGCAGGCCAACCAGGTGACGATTTTGGTCAACAAACCGATGGGTATCGTGAGCGGCCAGGCCGAAGACGGCCACCTGCCGGCCATCACCCTGGTCAAACCCGAAAACCGTTGGCAAGACGACAACGCGCGGTATTTTTTCCACCCGAATCAACTCAAGAGCCTGGCGCCCGCCGGGCGACTGGACATCGATTCCATTGGCCTCCTGGTGTTGACGCAAGACGGCCGCGTGGCCAGGCAGCTGATTGGTGAAGACAGGGTGATGGAGAAAGAGTACCTGGTGCGTGTGGTGTATCTGGGACTGGACAAAACCGGCGCGCCACTGGTCGATGCCCGTCCGGGACAGCTCATTCGCATGGACGATGACGACCCCGTCAGCACCAATGTGCAGGCGATCTTCCCGGTCGCCCTTCTGGACAAACTGCGCCACGGCTTGAGCCTGGACGGCCAGGCCCTGAAACCCGCCAAGATCGCCTGGCAGAACCCGGAGCAATTGCGTGTCGTGCTGACCGAAGGCAAGAAGCGCCAGATCCGGCGCATGTGTGAACTCGTTGGCTTGAAGGTGGTCGGCTTGAAGCGCGTGCGCATCGGCAATGTGATGCTCGGAAATTTGCCGCTTGGGCAATGGCGTTACCTGGCGCCGCACGAAAAGTTTTAGCGTTTTTCAGTCAAATGGCGGAATCGCGTCTTTCCACAAATTCCAGGCGCGCTCAATCTGGCCTTCGGTGGACGCCGCGGCCAGCGCCGCTTCTTCTTCGTTGAGAAAATTGATCGGCCCTAACGCCGCCGCTTGCATCTGCAGCTTGGCGTTCACCTCGGCGTAAATCGCCCGGTAGACCGCCAGTTCAATCGACGGCGCGACAGTGGTCGAACCATGGCCGCGCATCAACACGCAGTTCTGCGCACCGAGTGATTGCGCCAGGGCTTTGCCCAAACCCGCATTGCGGATCAGCATGTCGGTATTGCCGCCCACTCCCAGGCCAGCATCGCGAATCTCAAAGTGCGCGCTGCCACTGCCCAAAAAACCGCTCATGTGAAACACGGGGCGCAAGCGCTGGCCAGTCACGCCAAATGGAATCACCGACGGCGAATGGCTGTGCACGATAGAACATACGTCGGGGCGGGCCTGGTAAATCTCGCTGTGGATGAAGCGCTCCAGGTACGAGCGTTTGTCTGAAGGCAGCGCCAGGTCACCATTCATGTCATAGACCAG
>JANNYX010000277.1:0-1732 GCA_031410295.1 Rhodoferax sp. | reverse complement strand
CGACGAACGGCCGCTCGAGCGCCGTTCGGTGGCCAGAACAACCGCCAAATAGGCAAACCGCGCGTCCGCGCGGTCCACTCGCGTGAGCATCACATTTGCACAAGCCATTGCCGGCTTTTCACCGCAACTGCCGCTGGGGGTTGCCTACAGCGGCGGCGCGGACTCGACAGCCTTGTTGCTGGCCTGCGCAAGAAAGTGGCCAGGGCAGGTTGTGGCTCTTCATATCAACCATGGCCTTCAAGTCGCGGCCAGGGATTTCGAGCAACACTGCGAGGCTTTCTGCGCCGGCATTCAGGTGCCGCTGCGCGTCAGTTCAGTCAACGCCAACGCCGCGCCGGGGCAAAGCCCGGAAGATGCCGCGCGCCTTGCGAGGTATCAGGGTTTGTTGATACTGGCCGACGAATACAAAGCAAACATTGCTATTAAAACAATAGCACTTGCGCAACATGCGGATGACCAGGTTGAGACCTTGTTGCTGGCGCTGAGCCGTGGCGCAGGCCTGGCCGGATTGGCCGCCATGCCGCAGCATTGGCAGCGCGGCGGCATGGATTTTCAGCGGCCGTTGCTTGCGTTGTCCGCGGCCGCCGTTCGCGCATGGTTGAAGGCGCAGGGGCAGGGATTCATCGAGGACCCAAGCAACACCGACGAAGCCTTCACGCGCAACCGCATCCGTGCCCGTTTGTTGCCCGTGCTGGCAGAAGTGTTTCCACAATTTCGCGATACCTTTGCACGCAGCAGCGCCCATGCGGCACAGGCGCAACAACTGGTCAACGAATTTGCGCTGATGGATTTTGCTGGCGTCGTTGCGCAAGCCAGCTTTCAGCCCGCCATCGCAAGACTTCAACAGCTGTCCCGGCCGCGCCAGGCCAATGTCCTTCGCTACTGGTTGAAATCACAATTTGGCACGACTCCGAGCACGCACCAACTGGCGGAGTTGCTGGATCAAGTTGCCCACTGCACCACGCGTGGTCACCAGATCAACATCAAAATCGGCAGAGGCCGCGTGAAGCGTGAAGGTGAGGTTTTAGCTTGGTACAATCCCTAGGTTTTTTGCCTGCTTTTTCTTAACCCCCATGGCTTTGATTGTTCATAAATACGGCGGAACCTCGATGGGCTCAACCGAGCGCATCAAAAACGTCGCCAAACGTGTCGCCAAATGGGCGCGCGCCGGCCACCAGATGGTGGTTGTCCCTAGCGCCATGAGTGGCGAAACCAACCGTTTGCTCGGGCTTGCCAAAGAGCTGGCGCCGGCAAAAACCAGCAGCGCCTATGACCGCGAACTGGACATGCTGGCCGCCACCGGCGAGCAAGCCTCCAGTGCCTTGTTGGCAATTGCCTTGCAGGGCGAGGGTTTGGAATCGGTCAGTTACGCCGGCTGGCAGGTGCCGATCCGCACCAACATGGCCTACACCAAGGCGCGCATCGAGTCGATCGATGACACGCGGGTGCGGGCCGACCTCGCCGCCGGCAAAGTCGTCATCGTTACCGGTTTCCAGGGCGTGGATGACGACGGCAATATCACCACCCTGGGACGTGGCGGCTCAGACACTTCGGCCGTCGCCGTGGCAGCCGCCATGAAGGCGCAGGAATGCCTGATTTACACCGACGTCGATGGCGTTTACACCACCGACCCGCGCATCGTGCCCGAGGCGCGGCGCCTGCACACCGTCAGCTTCGAAGAGATGCTGGAGATGGCCTCGCTGGGCTCCAAGGTGCTGCAGATCCGCTCGGT
>JANNYX010000276.1:0-1786 GCA_031410295.1 Rhodoferax sp. | reverse complement strand
TCATCGACATGGTGAAGCGCTTCGCGAAAGAGGAAATCGCCCCGTATGTAACCGAATGGGATGCGGCGGGCGAGTTCCCCCGGCCCTTGTACCAACGCGCGTCTGAGTTGGGCCTGCTCGGCTTGGGTTACCCGGAGGAATTTGGCGGAACGCCGGCCACCCACCGGACGAAGAGCCTGGTGAACCAGACCTTTGCCCGCTACACCGGCAGTGGCGGTGTGCACGCCAGTTTGTATTCCCACTCGATTGGTTTGCCTCCCATTCTCAAACACGGCTCCAAAGACTTGCAACGGGAAATCGTGCCGCCGGTGTTGCGCGGTGAAAAAATAGCCGCGTTGGGCATTACCGAGCCGGGTGGCGGCAGCGATGTAGCGGCGATCAAAACCACCGCCGTGCGGGAGGGAAGCGACTACCTCGTCAACGGTGAAAAAACCTTCATCACCTCGGGCGTGCGCTGCGACTACCTCACCACGGCTGTGCGCACCGGGGAGGCCGGGTCGCGCGCTGCGGGTGGAATTTCCCTGCTCGTCATTCCCATGCACCTGCCGGGTGTCTCGCGGGTGCGCCTTGACAAAATGGGCTGGCATGCTTCCGACACCGCCCACATCCGTTTTGACAATGTGGCCGTGCCTGCCAAATACCTGGTGGGCGCCGAAAACACCGGTTTCAAAATGGTCATGGGCAATTTCAACGGCGAACGGCTCGGCATGTCGGTGTTGGCCCTGGGTTTTGCGCAGGCGTGTTTTGACGAAGCCCTCGACTGGGCGCGCAGCCGCAAGACGTTTGGCCAGGCCATGATCGACCACCAGGTCATCCGCCACAAGCTGGTGGACATGCAAATGCGCATCGCTTCCACACAGGCCTGGTGCGACGCCCTCACGGCGCGGGCGGACGCGGGTGAAGAAACCGCCGACAAAGAAACTGCAACGCGCTGGGTGGCTGAAGTCTGCCTGTTGAAAAACCACGCCACGCAGTCCATGCAGTTCTGCGCCGACGAAGCGGTTCAGATTCTGGGTGGCATGGGCTTCATGCGCGGCGCCAAATCAGAGCGCATTTACCGTGAAGTGAAAGTGATGATGATTGGTGGCGGGGCGCAGGAAATCATGAAAGAGCTGGCTTCGCGCCAACTGGGCTTCTGAACCATGAACAAATCCCATTTCACGGCCAGCGGCAAATTCACCGATGATTTCATTGCCATCCTGACCCGCCATTACGAGGAAGACACCAGCTTCAACCATACGATGGGCCTCAAGCTGCACGCGTTTGAGCCCGAGTTGGTCACCGCCCGCATTCCCATGCGCCAGGAGCTGGTGGGACACCGTCCCTCGCACCGCCTGCATGGTGGCGCCATCAGCGCAGCGATGGACGTGACCGGAGGCTTCGCCATCATGGCGGCGATGACGGCGCGCCACCCGGACGACACGCTGGCCCAGTTGATGGCGCGTTTTGGCAAGATCTCCACCATCAGTTTGCATGTGGATTATTTGAGCGTCGGCATCAGCGACCACTTCTTTGTCACCGCGCAGGTGTTGCGCCTGGGCTCGCGCGTCGCCACCACGCGGATGGATTTTCTCGGGGCCGACAGAAAACTGCTGGCTACCGGTTCCGGCGCCTACATGGTGGCGTAAAAAAACCGCCCGAAGGCGGTTTTTCAAGAGCAGGCGCGGGACGGGTTACTTGATGTACTCGGAAATCACTTTCCACTTTCCTTCCTGAATCTGCGATAGGCGTGAGGCCTCGCTGCCCAGGCGCTTGGTGGCGGTAAAGCTGGCCGGCGCGCTGCCAA
>JANNYX010000275.1:0-3956 GCA_031410295.1 Rhodoferax sp. | reverse complement strand
GCGATTCGCGCGCGGCTGAACTTCAGGCAAAACTGATCGTGCGCAGCGTTGAGGACTCGATGAAACGCGGCACGGTGCGCCTGGCGCACGAGGGCGAAAGCCGCAATGTGCACCAGTCGGTCACATTGCTCGAAGCGATTGATGAATTCAAGTTTGACGCGCTGATTGGCGGCGCCCGCCGCGATGAGGAAAAGGCCCGCGCCAAGGAGCGCATCTTCAGCCACCGCGACAGTTTTGGCCAGTGGAAGCCCAAAGCCCAACGCCCGGAGTTGTGGAATCTGTTCAACACCCGTTTGCAGCAGGGAGAACACTTCCGCGTTTTCCCCATCTCCAACTGGACCGAGCTGGACGTGTGGCAATACATCGAACGCGAAAAAATCGGCCTGCCCTCGCTGTATTACTCGCACAAACGCGAAGTGGTGGAGCGCAAAGGGCTGCTGGTGCCGGTGACCGACCTCACACCCTTGCGCGGCGGTGAAGCGGCCGAATTGCGTGACGTGCGCTTTCGCACCGTGGGCGACATCACCTGCACCTGCCCGGTCGAAAGCCTGGCCGCCAGCGCCGCCGAGATCGTGATTGAAACGCTGGCTGCGGACGTCAGTGAACGCGGTGCTACGCGCATGGACGACAAAACCTCCGAGGCTTCCATGGAGAAGCGCAAGAAAGACGGGTATTTCTGATGACTGCTCTTGAATCAATTGGCAGCGTTGCGAGCCCTCGCCTGCGCCCGACCCTGGATCACGGCGGCGCCGTCGCCGGCGCGCTGAAATTCATCACCTGCGGATCGGTGGATGATGGCAAGAGCACCTTGATCGGCCGCTTGCTGGTCGATAGCCGCTCCGTCATGCTGGACCAGCTCGCCAATGTCTCCAAAAGTGGCGAGGCGGACCTGGCGCTGTTCACAGACGGCTTGAGCGCCGAACGCGAACAGGGCATCACGATTGACGTCGCTTACCGCTACTTCAGCACGCCACATCGTAAATTCATCATTGGCGATGCGCCCGGCCACGTGCAGTACACCCGCAACATGGTGACAGCGGCCAGCAGCGCCGACGCTGCCGTGGTGCTGGTGGACGCCACCAAACTGGACTGGCAAAACCCAGCGCTGGGCTTGTTGCCGCAAACACGCCGCCACTCGCTGCTGGTGAACTTGCTGCGGGTGCCTGGAATTGTGTTCGCCGTCAACAAACTGGACGCGATTGAAGACCCCACACTTGGATTCGCGCATATCAAAGGGGCACTGGAAGGTTTTGCCCAGGAAGCCCGCATTGCCATCAGCGCCATCGTGCCGATTTCCGCGCTTAAGGGCCAGAACGTGGTCACTGCAGCACCCGGCTGGTGTGGCTACGATGGAATGAGTTTGCTGCAAATTCTGGAGCAACTGCCAGTCACACCGGCAGAAATCGCCTTGCCATTCTCTTTCTCGGTGCAGTG
Organism: Rhodoferax sp.; assembly: GCA_031410295.1. Lineage (GTDB taxonomy): Bacteria > Pseudomonadota > Gammaproteobacteria > Burkholderiales > Burkholderiaceae_C > JANYCG01. The sequence continues at coordinate 2,522 of JANNYX010000275.1, read as the reverse complement.
GGTTGAAAAGTTCTCGTCAAGCAGCGACACCAGCCAAGGGCGGCGCGTGTTCTGGGGCAAGGTGTCCAGTGGCGCCGTGCAGGCAGGTCAACAAATTACCATCCTGCCCAGTGGCCAAACGGCCACCGTTGCCAAAGTCATAAACCATGTGCGTGTGAGCGGCGCCGTCCTGGCGGGCCACAGCGCAGGCATCGTGCTGGACCGTGAAGTCGATGTGTCGCGCGGCGACTGGTTATTACATGCCCCCACGCTTGCCGCTTCGCGTGCTGCGCTGCCCCCCGAGGGGGCCGTGCCTGGCTTGGGGCGGCCCGGCGCGTCGGCGGCCGAGGAAGCGGATGGCGAGACCTTCAATATCACACGTGAATTGAAGGCCACGGTGGCCTGGCTTGATGACGAAACGCTGGTGGCTGGCCGCGTCTATTGGGCATTGCATGGCAACCGCTGGGTCAAGGCAAAAGTCAAACGCATCGTGCACAAACTCAATGTCGAGACCCTTGCCGAAGAAGATGCGGACCACCTGGACTCGAACGCCATTGGCCATGTCGAATTGACCCTGCAAGAGCCTATCGCCACCCTGCCCTATGCGCGTTCCCGCCTGCTTGGCGCCCTGGTTTTGGTGGACACCGCTTCCCACAAGACATCTGGGGCTGTGTTAGTGCAATAAAATCAGCGGTCTTCCCTTCGCACGACCCTACCCCATGACTCACACCGTAACGGAATCCTGTATCAACTGCAAACATACCGATTGTGTGGACGTGTGCCCTGTCGACTGTTTCCGTGAGGGCCCAAATTTCCTGACGATTGACCCGGACGAGTGCATTGACTGCGCCGTTTGCATCCCGGAATGCCCGGTCAACGCAATTTACGCCGAAGAAGACGTGCCGGCCGACCAGCAACACATGACCAAACTGAACGCCGAGCTGGCTAAGCTGTCGGGCTGGAAAAGCATCACCAAACGCAAACCGGCGCCGGCCGATGCCGAGGCCTGGAAAGACCGCACCGACAAGTTGCAATTTCTGATCCGCTGATCATCTTCGAAGGCGGACACCATGATTGAAACAGATGCGGTAATCGTCGGCGCGGGTCCTGTGGGCCTGTTCCAGGTGTTTGAACTGGGCCTTCTGGAGATCAAGGCGCATGTCATCGACCTGCTGCCATACCCCGGCGGGCAATGCATCGAGCTGTACCCCGACAAACCGATTTACGACATCCCGGCCATCCCGGTTTGTACCGGCCAGGAGTTGACTGACAGCTTGATGAAGCAGATCGCCCCCTTTGGCGCGACCTTTCATTACAACCAAGAGGTCAGCGCGATTTCCAAACAGGACGATGGGCGCTTTTTGCTGGAGACCTCTGCCGGCACGAAGTTCATGACCAAAACGATCTTCGTCGCTGCAGGCATGGGCGCTTTTCAGCCGCGTTTGTTGAACGTGGAAGGTGTCGCCAAATTTGCCGACGCGGATTCGGCGTCCTGCCAAGTGGTTTATAAAGTCAAGAACCGCGCGGCATTTGCCAATCAGGACGTGGTGATACTGGGCGGTGGCGACTCGGCGCTGGATTGGACGCTCGATTTCATGACCGACGGACCACTTAAGGCGAAGTCCGTCACGCTCTTGCACCGCCGTGATGGTTTTGCTGCGGCACCCGCCAGTGTTGCCAAAATGCGCGCTTTGTGTGACGCCGGGCAAATGAAATTCTTGATCGGCCAGATCACCGGCCTGCAGGAAACCGATGGCCGACTAAGCGCCGTGACGGTGACCGCGCCTGACAACAGCACGACACAACTGCCGCTGTCAATGTTGCTGGTGTTCTTCGGCCTGTCGCCCAAGCTGGGGCCGATTGCCGAGTGGGGCATCGACATCGAACGCAAGCAATTGAAGGTCGATACCGAAAAATTTGCCACCAGCGTGCCCGGCATTTTTGCGGTGGGCGACATCAACACCTACCCAGGCAAGAAAAAGCTGATCCTGAGTGGTTTTCACGAGTGCGCGCTGGCAGCATTTGGCGCGTCCGCCATCGTCTTTCCGGACAAAAAAGTGATGTTGCAGTACACCACCACCTCAACCAAACTGCACAAAGTGCTGGGTGTTGAAACGCCGGTTTTCAATACTTGAGACCAGGCTGGGTACAATCCAGCCGTGCTCGCAGGAGCACATCCGCTAGGGGTGTTGGCAGTGAAAGCTGTCGACTGAGAAAGTCCCTTTGAACCTGATTGAGGTAATCCTCGCGCAGGGAAGCAAAAGTCCATTGTTCTGATTGACTCCCGCCTTCCTGCCACTATTTTGCCAAGGAGCAAATTTAATGGCATCTTCTGTTTCTTCCTCCGTTTCCTTGTCCACTTCGGGCGCCAACGCCGCGCTGTCGCCTGTCGCTTCCGGCGACCGCGTTTTCGGCTTTGCACAACACGCAGCACTTTGGTTCAGCCTGGGCGTGGGCCTGCTGGTCATGCAAGTGGGCGCCTATCTGGTGCCCGCTGTCGGCCCGCGCGACGCAATGCTGGCCATCGTTTTGGGCTCGGTGAT
>JANNYX010000274.1:0-1742 GCA_031410295.1 Rhodoferax sp. | reverse complement strand
CGAAGCGGGTTGACGAATCAGGTGAGGTGTTGCCGCAAGGCCTGAATTTGCCGGGTCAGCGCCAGGGCCTCGGGAAAAGTGCGGTGTGCCGCAGCAACAATGCAAGATGGAAGGCCGGTCGCCCGGGATCGCAGCTTGCGGCCTTGCGACGTCAGGCCAATGACAACGCAGCGCTCGTCTTTCACATCGCGCATACGGGTGACCAGCCCCGCGGACTCCATTCGTTTGAGCAGCGGCGTGAGCGTTCCAGAGTCCAGAACCAGGCGCGCGCCGAGTTCTGAAACCATCATACGATCGCCCTCCCACAAAACCAGCATGACCAGGTATTGCGGATAGGTCAGCCCAAGCGGCGCCAAAAGGGGCTTGTAGGTCTTGGTAAGCGCCATCGAGGCTGAATACAGCGCAAAACAAAGCTGATTGTCAAGCAGCAACGCCGGATCAGGCTTGAACGGGGCGAGGCGGGAAGTCATTGCCTGACTGTATCACACAATTAAATTGTGTACAATTTAAATTGCAATAGGCGACGGTTGATGGCAGGTCCAGACGAGGGCCTGGACCTGCTAGCGCAATCGCTTGATCAACTGTTTGTCACTGGCCGGTAAATCGCGCAGCGCGGCGCTCTACAAACGAGTCCAGCCCTTCTTTGGCGTCTTCTGTATTGGCCAGGCGCCTTTGCACGTCGATGAAATCGTGCATCGCCACCACTGGGCCATGCTCCAGTGCCTTCAGTACGCTCTGACGCGTCGCCACCACCGCCTGCGGGGCTTGGGCGGCAACACTTTGGGCGATGCGGATGGCCTCCTGCAAGGCCTGCCCGGCCGGCGCCACACGCTGCACGAAGTTCAGGCGCAGGGCTTCGGCGCTGCCAAATTCATCACCCGTGAGCAGGTGCAGCATGGCGTTGCCCAGGCCGGCGCGTTCGGCCATGCGCAAGGTGGCGCCGCCGGTGGCCATGATGCCGCGCTTCACCTCGAGTTGGGAGAAGCGGCAGTCGTCCGCGGCCACCACGATGTCTGCCGCCAACATGAGCTCGATGCCCAGGGTGTAGGTAATGCCCTGCACTGCGACCACCATCGGCTTGACACGGCGGCGGTAACCCGCCATGCCGAGGTCGAGCGGGTCAACCAGGCCCAGGGGCACCGCTTTTTCGCCGCGGCGCATCAGGGGCGCGATCGACGGCAAATCCAGTCCCGCCGTGAAATGCGCGCCGGCCGCGTGCAACACGCCCACGCGCAAAGCAGCATCGTCGTCCAGGCGGGTGTAGGCTTCGCCCAGCTCCTTGAACATTTTGGGGGTGAAGCCGTTGCGTTTGGCCGGGCGGTTGATGCAGATCAGCAAGAGCTGGCCTTGCTGAGTGCAATCAACACTGCCTTGGCTGTTGTCTTGAGACGAAGAATCAGGGTTTACGAGAGCATTCATTAAAGTTGGCTCCTTAGAGATTTTGACTTTTGTCGGCTATCTTTGTGGGTTGTAAAAATTATCGCTGGAAACCATTGGAACATGCCTGACTACATCATCATCGGTGGCGGCTCGGCCGGCTGCGTTTTGGCAGCGCGGCTCACTGAAGACCCAAAGGTCACGGTAACTCTGCTCGAAGCCGGCGGCGTTGACAAGAGTGTGCTGATCCACTGCCCTGCCGGTCTGGCCGTGCTGGCCAAAGGCAGTGACGCCAACTGGAAATTTGAAACCACGGCGCAGCCTGGCCTGAATGGCCGCAAGGGGTACCAGCCGCGCGGCAAGGT
>JANNYX010000273.1:0-2013 GCA_031410295.1 Rhodoferax sp. | reverse complement strand
CGGCGGCGCCCTGCTGGTGGGGGCTGACCTGATCAAGGACCCGGCCGTTTTGCATGCCGCCTACAGCGACGCGCAGGGCGTGACGGCCGCCTTCAACCTGAATCTGCTGACCCGCGCCAACCGTGAACTGGGCGCGAACTTTGACGTGGCGAACTTTGCCCACAGCGCCTTCTACAACGCGCCTTTGCAACGCATCGAGATGCATGTGATGAGCTGTGTCAAACAGGAAGTGACCGTGTTCGGGCAGACTTTCAGCTTTGAGGAAGGCGAAACACTGCACACGGAAAACTCCTACAAATTCACCATTGAGGGCCTTCGTGGGCTGGCACAACAAGCTGGCTTCACGCCCGGGCCGGTGTGGACCGACGCCCTCAAAAAATTCAGCCTGCATTGGCTCGTCGCGCCGCAGTAGTTGATGGCGATGAAAGTAGCGACGAAGATGGCTCCGAAACTTTGACGCGCCTGAAAATTGGATTGAATGAGGAGAACCGTATGAAAGCTATCTGGAACAACACCATCATTGCCCAAAGTGACGACATCGAGCTGGTCGAAGGCAACCACTATTTCCCTGAAGCCTCGCTCAAGCGCGAATTCACCACCTTCAGCAACCACAAAACGATGTGCGCGTGGAAAGGGCAGGCGAGTTATCTGTCGCTCCTCGTCAACGGTGAAATGAACACCGACGCGGTGTGGTTTTACGCCGACCCGAAACCCGAAGCCGAAAAGGTGCGCGGGCGCGTGGCGTTCTGGAAAGGTGTGACCGTCGAGCCATGATGGGCTTGATCGCACCCCCTTACCTCGGCAGCCTGGATCTTCTGACCGGCGCTTTGCAAACGCGCGGTTCCGCCGTGCTGGCGCCAGAACGGGTGGTGCAGGGCGCCGTGTGCAGCCTGTCTGAATTGCTAGCTCTGAACGCGTCCTGGAATGACTTGGCCACCGACACCTATTTGAAGGACGGCGGGCGTTACCGCAAACGCCGCCATTCGTGTTTTGTGGTCGATGGCGCGAGCGTCAGCCAGACACCGCACCGCGTGCACTGGCAGCCGGTTGACTACAACGCCCTGCACGGCGGCATGCAGCGCTGGTTTGAGCCGGTATCGCCGCAAGTCGTGAACGCCCCAGCCTGGAATAAGTTGCTGATCTGGCTGGCCCAGGTCAGCAGCGCCTGTGCCGATGAAGCGGGCCTTCGCGACCCATCAGCGCCGTGGTTCGTCGAAGCGCACCAGTTCCGCATCGACACCACCGACGGCATCGGCCGCCCGACGCCCGAAGGCGCGCACCGCGACGGCGTGGATTTTGTCGCCGTGTTCATGGTGGAGCGCGTCAACATCAAGGGCGGCGAGACGCGGGTGTTTGAGGCGAACGGATCGTCGGGTGAACGCTTCACGCTCATCGAGAACTGGTCGCTGTTGCTGCTGGATGATGCGAAGGTGATCCACGAGTCGACGCCGATTCAGCCGGTGGATATCACCCGCGGTGAGGGGGCGCACCGCGATACGCTGGTGGTGACGCTGCGGGCGGTTGGGTTTCAGGATGCCTGATGTGGGGCGACGGTGCTAGAGCTGTCGAACCGTTGTTTTCGCTGGCGTTTTTCACATGCGGATCGTAGCTAGCCTCTCAATAGATGGATCTCGATACTGAAGCTAAATTGACTGGTAATCTGGTTTTCAGCAGAGCCACGTTCACCTTTGATAGCGCTTCCATTGTTGGTTTATTATTCCCGGCATGAGCTCCAGCAATCAAAAACGTATTGCCAAAACTAATGCCTCCACCCCAGCAAAGGTTGTAACACTTGAGATGGTGGCAAGGGAGGCGGGCGTATCGCCAGCGACGGTGTCGCGGATCCTGAATGGTAGTGCCGTCGTGAGTCCCACACGGAAAAAATCGGTGGACGATGCCATCGCGAAACTGGGATTTGTACCCAATCCGATCGCGCGGGGATTGGCGGGTGGACGCACCTTCAGCATTGGGGTCATCACCCAAACCCTGGACAGTCCTTTTTACGGGTCAACC
>JANNYX010000272.1:0-2482 GCA_031410295.1 Rhodoferax sp. | reverse complement strand
CCTGGTCGAGCCGGCTGCGCAGGTCCCGGGCAAAAAAGGCATTCTCGACGACGACGTTGGCTTCGCGCGCCAGGAGCAGGCTCAAGGGGTCGAGGTTGGACGAACCCACGGTCGCCCAGCGGTCGTCCACCACGGCCACTTTGGCATGCAGGAAACTCGCCGAATATTCGTGGATTTCGACCCCGGCCTTGAGCAAGGCGCCAAAGACCGGGCGCGCCGCATGGTATTGCATGAAGTATTCGTATTTGCCCTGCAACAACAGACGCACGCGCACGCCGCGTTTAGCGGCATGGATCAGCGCCTTTTTCAAGCGCAGCCCGGGCACAAAGTAGGCGTTGGCGATGATGATTTCGCTGCGCGCCGCGCCGATGGCCTTGCGGTAAGCACGCTCGATGCGGGTGCGGTTGCGAAAGTTGTCGCGCAGCACAAGTGAGGCGCGCGCGCCCTCATGCACGCTGTCACCGCTGGTAGTCGGCGCCAGCCGGTGGGTACGCATGGCCGACTGCAGTGCCGCCCAGGCGCTGGCGAAGTCAAATTCACGGGCATCGCGCGAGGCCTTTAGACGCAGCCAGAATCGGGTGACAGCTTCCTGTGCGTCCCGAACCAAGGGGCCGCTGACGCACACCGCAAAATCAAAACGTGGCGCTGTCAAGGCGCCATGGTTGGGGTCAAAATAGTCATCCAGCACATTGATGCCGCCGCAAAAAGCGATGTGGCCGTCAATGACACACAACTTGCGGTGCAATCGGCGCCATCGGCTGGGCACCAGCCAGCCCAGTCCGGTCAGCGGCGAAAAAATCCGCCAGTTGACACCGGCAACGTCGAAACGACGGGCCAGCTCGGGTGGCAAATGCGGCGTGCCGGCGCCATCAATCACCACGTATACCGAGACCTGGCGTGCCGCCGCGCGAAGCAATGCCTCGGCCACGGCCTGGCCGGAGGCGTCCATGTTGAAGATATAGGTTTCCAGCCACACTTCCATGCGGCTGTCGTCGATGGCCTGGATCAGCGCCGGAAAAAAATCCGCGCCCCCCTGAAGCAACGCAACGGAATGGCCGTCGTGCAACGCCGCCATGGCTACGCTTTCACACGTCGCTTGGTGGCCGCTTTGGGCATAGAGAATTCGGCGAGCAACGGCAAATGGTCCGACATCTGGCCCCAAATCCGGCCACGCGGCACCTGCACGGACACCGGTTCCAGCCCGCGCGCGTAGACGTAATCCAGCTGGACCAGCGGCAGGCGCGAAGGGTAAGTGGGCGAGCGCGGCCCGGCAAACGCGTTCAATTTCAGCTCAGCCAGCGCCCGCGTTGCCAGCGTCCCCCAGTCGTTGAAGTCTCCGGCTACAACCAGTGGTGCGCGGGCCGGAACCTCACGGTCTATAAACCGCAGCAACTGCTCGAGTTGGCGCACGCGGCTGGAGCGGATCAAGCCCAGATGCACCACCACCACGTGCAAGACAATGCCGTCGTAAACCACTTCGGAATGCAGCAGGCCGCGCTGCTCAAAGCGGTGGTCTGACATGTCTTCATGCTGGTGTGAATGCACCGGCCAGCGCGACAACATCGCATTGCCATGTTCGCCGTGGCGGGTGACGGCGTTGGTGCGGTACACCGCTTCGTAACCCTCGGGCGCGAGAAACTCGGCCTGCGCCAGTTCTGGCCAATGTTTGAAATTCAGGGCATGGCGGCGGTGCAGCTTGCGCACTTCCTGCAGGCAGATGATGTCGGCGTCCAACTGCTCCATGGCGTGGCCCAGGTTGTGGATTTCCAGCCGCTTGCGCGGACCGATGCCCTGTACACCCTTGTGGATGTTGTAGGTGGCAACCCGGAGAATGCTGGTCATGGCACTGGCAAGTTGGGCTTAAGGAGTGAGTGACGGCGTGAATGGTGGCATGAACCTTGGCAACATCAGTATCGCCTCACTGTTGGACGGCGAATAACAACGTAGTGCGGCCTCACGCCAGGGCAACCATTGGCAGGCACTGTGTTCGCGCGGATTCAGTCTGATGCGGGTGTGGGGTGGCACCTGCAGGCTAAAAAGATGTTCGGTGTTGCGGCGCACGCCGGGCGCATACCGTGCCTGCCAACGCGGGTAAATGTCGTAAACGTTTTCGAGTTGCCAGTCGATCAAGCAATCTGCCAGGGGCGCGCCTGCAGCGCAATCGATGCCGGTTTCCTCCAGCACCTCGCGCGCCGCCGTTTGTTCAAATCCCTCCTCAGGCGTGTCTTTGCTGCCAGTGACGGACTGCCAGAACTCGCCCTCGCCGGCCGGGTAGTCGGCGCGCCGGATCAACAGTACATCCAGGGCCGGCGTGTGGATCACGACCAGCACAGACTGCGGTATTTTGAAGGTTGGGGCCATTAAAAAAGGGCGCCGGACTGCGCCACCCTTTCATTTTGCACGACGGCCCCGCCGCGGCGGGGCGGGTGGAAAGTTCAGGCCACTTTGGCCACATCCGGCGCGCGCAGCCGGATGTGCAGCT
>JANNYX010000271.1:0-14775 GCA_031410295.1 Rhodoferax sp. | reverse complement strand
AGGAGGGGTATGACCTGTCGTTCTCGATTGCCATCACGGCGGTGTCTGCCGTGTTGGCAGTCATCATTCCACCGTCGATCCTGATGGTGGTGTGGGGTGGCGTGATTTCAACCTCCATCGGCGCCATGTACCTGGCCGGAGTGATCCCCGGCCTGCTGATCGGCCTGGCGCAAATGGCCACGGTGCACGCCTATGCCAAACGGCGCAACTACCCGGTCTACCCCCGCTCTGGTTTTGTTGAAGGGTTTCGCGCCTTCCTGACGTCGATTCCGGCCTTGACCACGCCCTTCCTGATCGTCGGGGGCATCTTGCTGGGTTGGTTTACCGCCACCGAGTCGGCGGCCATCGCGGTCATTTACGCCGCGCTTCTGTCCACCTTCTATTACCGCGAGATGGACCTGCCCAAGTTTTACCAGGCCATTGTGGACACCGGCCGGTTGGCATCGGTGGCCTTGTTTTGTGTCGGCACGGCTTCGGTGTTCGGATGGCTGTTGGCCTATTACCAGATCCCCAAAGCGCTGTTGTCCAACGTCACGGCCTGGGGTTTGGGGCCAATTGGCGTGGGGTTCCTGATCGCCGGTGCGTTCCTGGTGGTGGGTTGTTTTCTGGACGCAATCCCGGCCATCATCATCGTTGGCACGACCCTGCAACCCCTGGCGGCGTCGGTTGACCTGCACCCGGTGTCGTTTGCCATCATCGGCATCGTGTCGTTGGCGTTTGGCCTGGTGACGCCGCCCTACGGGCTGTGCCTGATGATCTCCTGCTCGGTTGCCGGGGTGCCGATGCGTTATGCGCTCAAAGACACCATGATCATGCTGATCCCGATGTTGCTGGTGTTGTGCGCCATCATCATCTGGCCGGAAATTCCGCTGTTGCTGCCGCGCTGGGTGGCGCCCGAGCTTCTGAAATAAGCCCGGGCGTGCCCAAAACAATCAGTCAGGCGCCGGTACCCGGCGTCTTTTTGGTCACCAGCCCGTAAATGACCAGCAAGATGATCGCGCCAATGACAGAGGCGATCCAGCCCGCCGCTTCGCCTGGTTTGTACAGGCCCAGGGCCGAACCGCCATAACTGGCCAGGAACGAGCCTGCAATGCCCAGCAGCGCCGTCATGATCCAGCCCAGTTTGTCGTCGCCCGGTTTGATCGCCCGCGCAATGAAACCAACGATCACGCCCACAAACACGGTTCCGATAATTTCCATCATGGTTGAGTCTCCATTGTTGAGTTATTGAGCCGACGTGACGAAAAGGCACCTCTGGCAGGCGGCAATATACACCTCAGGCGCCGGGGTCTGTGACCAATGCTAACGCCGCAAAATCACCGACCCTCTCGCCCAGGCCAGCGCTGACGATGTCGCAAGCCGCGGTCAAAGCCGGCAATTTTCCGGCCACACAATCACGCAGGCGCGGCAGCAGGAACTCACGGTGGTGCCAATACACACTGCCGCCCAGGCTGACGCGCTGCAAATCAAGCGTGGCGATCAGGTTGTACAACATGCGTCCCATGACGTTGCACAGCTGATCGACGATCGCGAGCGCGGCGGCGTCACCGGACTTGGCGGCGGCGAACAGCGCGGCAGCGTCGGCATAACCCGCACCCTTAAAACGTCGCGGAATTGCATTGCCCGCCACCAGGGCCTCCACGTCGCCGACGTTACCGCAGCCGCACAAGGCGTCGTCGTTGGTGCTGACAAACATGTGCCCGGCGTGGCCCGCGTTGCCGTTTTTACCGCGCAGCACGCGCCCGTCCACACACAGGCCGACGCCGATGCCGGTGCTCCAGGTCACGTAGGCACAGTGGTCGAGCGCTTGGCCGTGGATATGCAACGCACCCCAGCGGCGCTCGGCCTCGAGCGCGCTGACGCCATCGTTTTCCACCCTGACATGGTCAAAATGCTGGCGCAGCGGCGCCTCCAGCAATGCGCTTTTCCAGTCGTTGGGCAAACCGCGCTCAGGACCCGCGAGGCCGCCGCAAATGTTGGGTGCTGCCAGTTCGACCCAAGCACCGTTGAGAACAAATGGACCACAAGACGACACACCCACCTGGCCGATGTGGCTGCGCAGCAATCCTGCCGCCGCCGCACTTTGGTCGATCATCCGGAGGATCTGCCCGGCCAGCGCGTCGTTGTTTCCGCTCTTGCAGGTCGGCTCCACAATTTGACCGTTGAGGCCACGCTCGTCGGCAATGCTGACCGCGACTTTGGTGCCGCCGATGTCGACACAGGCAACCGGGCGCATGCCGGCAGGTAGCGCGATAACAGTAGGGACAGAAGAAACCATGCCCGATATTAATTTGAAATTCGCTGCGCCCGGATTTAGCGCCGCGGCGCCAAGTAGCGCATCCAGCCGATCCTGCGCACGCCTTACACCACGCTGTCCCAGGGTGCAGACAGGCGCACGGCACCGTTGATGATGCCAACCATTGAATAGGTCTGAGGAAAATTTCCCCATAACTCGCCTGTGGCCGGGTCCAGGTCCTCGCTCAGAAGCCCCATCGAATTGCGCCGGGCCAGGAGTGCCTCGAAGGCCTCCCGCGCCTTGTCGCGCTGGCCGATGCGGGCGAGCGCGTCGACGCGCCAGAACGAGCACACGTTGAAGGCCGTTTCAGGACGGCCAAAATCGTCCGCCGCCTCGTAGCGCCGCATGAAGGGCCCGTCACACAGGGTCTTCTCCATGGCCAGAACGGTACTGATGAAACGTGGATCACTTGGCGGCAGAAAGCCCACTTCGGCCATCAGCAGCACACTGGCATCGAGGTCGCTCCCGCCCAGGCTCTCGGCAAAAACCTGTCGGTCATTGTTCCAGGCAAGTCGCAGAATCAATTCCCGGATGGTCTGCGCTCGCGTACGCCACAGAGCGGCCCGCGCCGGCAAAGCCAGCACGTTAGCGATGCGCCCCAAGCGGTCGCAGGCCGCCCAGCACATCAGCGCCGACGAGGTGTGGACGCGCGACCGGGTGCGCAATTCCCAGATCCCGGCGTCCGGCTGGTCATGCAGGCGCCAGGCCTGCTCGCCCATCACCTCCAGCGCCTGGAAATCAGCCGCATCGCCCCGGTGAAACAGGCGGTGGTCATGAAAGGCCTGGGCGGCGCCGAGCACCACGTTGCCATAAACGTCGTGCTGAAAATGCTCATGGGCCTGGTTGCCAACACGGACCGGCCCCATGCCACGGTACCCTTCGGCATGGGCAATCACCGACTCCGGCAGGGCCTTCTCCAAACCGATTCCATAGAGCGGCTGCACATGGCCATGCTCGGCACTGCGCACGACGTTGTACAACCACTGCAGGTAGCGCTCCATGGTGCCAACCTCGGACAGACTATTGAGCGCGCGCACCACAAAAAACGCATCGCGCAACCAGCAATAGCGGTAGTCCCAATTGCGGCCGCTGTTGGGCGCCTCCGGCACACTGGTGGTCATCGCCGCCACGATGGCGCCGGTGTCCTCGTATTGGCATAACTTGAGCGTGATGGCTGCGCGCAAAACCGCGTCCTGCCATTCCAGCGGCAAAGCGAGCCGGCGCGACCAATGCCTCCAATAAAAAGAGGTCTGCTCCTCGAATTCGCGCGCAGTCTCATCGATGCCCCCGGCCAGAGTTTCGTCCGGTCCCAAGAGCAGGCTGACCGGGCCGGGCAGTTCGAACCAGGTGCCCTCGATGACATAGGTCAGGGGTGCCGAGGTGTTCAGGCGCAAGGTGCAATGGGGCAGCACGTATCGCAGGTGGTGGCTCCCGCGGGTGACCACTGGAGCGCTTGCGCCCCAATCGCCGTGCGGACGCACAGAAATGCGCACGCGCGGGTGGCCGGCCAGCGGCCGTATCCGCCGGACCAATTGCGCCGGGCGGAAGACCCGGTCGCGGGTAACGAAACGCGGCGCAAAATCGACTACCTCGATGCCCTGATTTTGCTCCCCCCAAAGTTGTGTGCGCACGATCGCGGTCGCCGGATCGTAACTTTGGGTGATTCGGCAAAGTCCCTCCAGTTCGACGTTCATGGCGCCGTCAAGCGGCAAGCCGGCGCGGCTGCGCAGCAGGGCGTCAAACACCGGCGTGCTGTCGAAACGCGGCATGCAGCACCAGACGACGCGGGCATGGCGGTCCACCAGCGCGCTGACCGTGCAGTTTCCAATCAAGGCCAACTCAAGGCTGGCGGCGGGAAGCTTGCTCGAAACTGTCAAACTCATCGCGCGTTCCTTGTTGGTTTGCATTGAGCGGTTTGCATTGAACAGTCTGCATTTATCGGTTCGCGGTCTGCCACGGTTAAACGGCGCTCCTACCTACACCCTGTTACTTCGGACTTGGTACATGCACCCATAGAATGTTGGCATGCGGTGCCTGCGCTTCATTTTGGCTGGAATAAGGCGTGGGGTCCAGTCATGGCGCTGAGAACGCTGCGCCTGCAGTTGCGGTTTTTGTTGCCCCTGGTGGTCACGCTGGTGGTGGCGGCCACACTGGCGGTGCCATTGATGGACCAGGTCACCCTGCGCTGGTTCAGCCGCGACCTCAACAGTCGAGGCGTGCTGGTGGCCAGTGCCCTCTCCGATTCTGTGGCCCAGGAGTTGGTCAACGACCGGGTGGTTCGTTTGCAGCCCCTCTTTGATCGGGCCGCGCAGGACGAACGCCTGTTCGCCATTGGCCTGTGCAGTGTCGATGGCCGCCTGCTTTACCGTACAGGCCAGTTTCCCGGCAATTTGACCTGCGCGGCAGCGGTTGATCTGGCGCAGCGGGCCGAGCCACGGCTGGCGCTTGAAGGCGGTGCCGTGCACGTTGGCGTGCACAACGTATTTGGACAGCGTCCCAAACCCGGGACATCGGCAGCGCCTCCATCTGATCTGGCGGCATCGGCTGAATCGGCCAATCCTGCCTCGGCTGCCGGCCAGGGGCCATCCATCGAACCGGTCAACGCCACCGCGCTGGTCGGCCGGCTGGTACTGGTGCACGACCTCAGTTTCATTGACCGGCGCAGCCAGGACACACGCCGCTATTTGATCGCCCTCATCACCTTGCTTGGTTTGGTGATTGCAGTCATTACGATGGTTGTGGCCCAACTGAGTTGGCGCGGATGGATCGACGGCGCGAGGGCCTTGATGCGCGGCGAAGGCATTCTGACGCCGCTGCTGCCGTCGCCCGAATTGGCGCCGCTGGCGATCGATTTGCGGGCGCGGCTGCGCGATCTCGAGGACGAATACCGGCGCTCGCAAGGCACTGACGCGGAATGGACCGCTGAGCGCCTGCGGGCTTTGTTGCGCTCACAGCTCAGCGGCGACCAGGTGATTGTGGTGTCCAACCGCGAACCTTATATCCATGAGCGCAACGCTGACGGCAGCGTGGTCGTCAAACGCCCCGCCAGCGGCCTGGTGACGGCGGTCGAGCCGGTAATGCGGGCGTGTTCCGGCACCTGGATCGCCCACGGCAGTGGCAGTGCCGACCGGGACGCCGTTGACGCCGAGAATCGGGTCGCCGTGCCGCCTGATCATCAGGCTTACTGGCTGCGCCGCATTTGGCTCACGCCCGAGGAGGAACAAGGTTATTACTACGGTTTCGCCAACGAGGGTTTGTGGCCCTTGTGTCACGTGGCGCATGTTCGACCGGTGTTTCGCGAGTCCGATTGGGAGGCTTACCGGGCAGTTAACCAGCGGTTTGCCGACGCGGTGGTGGCCGAGGCCCACAGCGAAGACCCGGTGGTGCTGGTTCAGGACTACCACTTCGCCTTGATGCCTGCCATGATCCGGGAAAAATTGCCACAGGCGACGATTCTTACTTTTTGGCACATACCGTGGCCCAATCCGGAGTCTTTTGGCATTTGCCCGTGGCGCCGCGAAATCCTTCAAGGCATGCTGGGCAGCACCATCCTGGGCTTTCACACCCGGTTCCATTGCAAGAACTTCATCGAGACCGTGGACCGCTACCTCGAAGCGCGTATCGAGCATGAGCATTCCACCATCACTTACCAGGACAAGGAGACCTTTGTTGAAGGTTACCCAATTTCAATTGAATGGCCAAGCGCGGGTGAGCGCGCCCGCTGGGCGCCAGTGGCTGAATGCCGCCGCCGCGTGATCGCGCGCCTGGGTTTGCCCACTGATCTTTGCCTTGCCGTGGGCGTTGACCGTTTTGACTACACCAAAGGTATCCTGGAGCGGCTCAATGCGGTCGAGCGTCTCCTTGAGAAGTGGCCCGAATGGGTTGGACGGTTTGTCTTTGTGCAGGTGGCAGCGCCCTCGCGTGGCGCACTCGAGGAATACCGCAGTCTGCAAGAGCGTGTTCAACGGGTCGTCGAGCGCATCAATCTGCGTTTTGGCCACGCAAGCTACCAGCCGGTGCACTTGCTGGCCCAACACCACGAACACGATGCGGTGAACGAACTGTTCCGTGCCGCCAACATCTGCGTTGTGACCAGCCTGCATGATGGCATGAACCTGGTGTGCAAAGAGTTTGTCGCCGCGCGGGACGACCTCCATGGCGTCCTGGTCCTGAGCCGCTTCGCTGGCGCCGCACGTGAAATGCCCGAGGCGTTGATCGTCAACCCTTACCATGTCGAAGAAACCGCCGACGCCCTCTACCGCGCCGCCAACATGCCAGCGGCCGAACAACGCGAACGCATGGCCAGTCTGCGCAGCACGGTGCAGGAATTCAATGTTTTCCGCTGGGCTGGCCGGATGCTCGCTGATGCCGGGCGCTGGCGCCTGCGCGCGCGCATCGAGGCGCGGGTGCGGCGCCACCAGCTGGGCTGATTTGGAAGACGCAACAGCGTATGCGGCACCTCTTCACCCCCCACGGCCAAACCGCTTTGGCCGCCCTCTTGCGCCAAAATCCCTTGCTGGCGTTTGATTTTGACGGCACGCTGGCCCCCATCGTGTCGCGACCCAGCCTGGCCCGCATCCCCAAAGGTGTCGCCGCCCGGCTGACATTGCTGGCGGCACGATTGCCTGTGGCCATCATCACCGGCCGCGCGATTGAGGATGTGCGCAGGCGCCTGGGTTTTGAGCCTCAATTTATCGTGGGCAACCATGGCGCCGAAGACACCCAGGAGCCGTCGATGACCGGTTTTCTCGGGCAAGTGCTGAATGCCGTGCGCTTTCGGCTGGCTGCCCGGCAGGCCGATTTGGGCGCGGCAGGCGTGCAAGTTGAAGACAAGGGGCAATCGATTGCGCTGCACTACCGCCGTGCACCCCAAACCCAAAGGGCCGTCGGACTGATCCATGAGATTTTGCTGCCAAAGGACGAATTGCTGCACGTGTTCTCCGGCAAGATGGTCATCAACATCGTTGCGGCCAAAGCGCCCAACAAGGCCGATGCTTTGCTGGGCTTGCTGAGCCGATGCGCATCAGATCATGCCTTCTTCGTCGGCGACGACGTCAACGACGAACCGGTATTTGCCGCGGCGCCCGAGACCTGGCTGACCGTGCGCATCGGACAGGAAGACGCGGCGTCACAAGCCATGTTTTTTCTGCGCGACCCGGCTGAAATTCCACATCTGCTCGATCAAATGCTGCAGCTGCTCGGCACTTTGCCCGCGAAGGCGGCCGCCCTGCGCGGGGGCCTGGATGCACCGGCATGACATGGCGGAAACCAAGGCACGGAACAACCAAGACCTGCCAAGCCGCCCGGCTAAATCACCCAGGTGATGGCGCTGGCAATGAAACTCAGCAACAGCGTGGTGGCCAGTGGCAAGTACCACTCCCGGCCGAACAGTTTGAAATGCAAATCACCGGGTAATTTGCCAAAACCCATGCGGCGCAAAAAGGGGCTGAAGGCATTGATCAGAATCAAGGCCAACAAAATGACAAACATCCAGCGCAACATGAAACTTTTTTTGTCGGTTGAATTTACAAGGTGTGTGTGCGGTCGCCATTGGCAAAACCGAGAGCTTGCCAAGGGGTGGACGCGGCGGCAGGTTTGCAAAGCCCAAGCACCTTGAACAACTCTCCCATTTCATGTTCGGCAATCAGTTTTTGCGCCATCGCCTTGTCTTTGAACGAAGCCTGCTCAAGCCGGTTCAACAATCCGCAGTTCATCAGGAAACGCGCCTGCGTGCAGTAGCCCAAGACTTCAAAGCCCGCCTCTTGGGCGGCCAGGGCGATGCCGGTGAAGTTCACGTGCGCGGTGATGTCTTTCTCGCCAACGTCGGCCAGCGGGTTGGTATCTGCCAGGTGCGCGCGGTGGCACATCAGCGTGCCCATGTGGCGCTGCGGGTGGTAATACTCGCGTTCGGGAAAACCGTAGTCGATGAAAAAAACTGCGCCTTGCTCAAGGTGGTCGGCCAGCGTGCGTACAAAACCCTCGGCTTGCGGATGGATTTCAGTCAGGTAGTCGTGTGGCCCTTCAATGTCGACAGGCGCGCGCAAGTGGGTCGGGCGATCTTGCCAGACGAACGGGTCATCTGCGCCCTCCAGCGAGGTCTGGCCTAAACCCACCCCGCGCTCAAACCAGTCGCCAGCACGCCGACCGACCAACTTCACCGGCATCGCATCCAGCACTTCATTGCCGATAACGACACCGCGCATCGCCCGCGGCAACTGGTCAACCCAGCGCACCCTGCCACCAAACCGGGCCAGCAGCGCCTGCTGTCGCGCTTTGAGCGAGCCCGACACATCGACGATGGTGTAAACCTGCCACGCCACACCCAAGTGGTCCAGCTCGGTGAGCAAATGCAACGCCAATGCGCCTGATCCGGCCCCGAACTCCCAAACCTGTGAGGTTCCAGTTTCGGTCAGGGCCTGGGCCACCTGGGCAGCGAGCGCCTGGCCAAACAGCGGCGTCATTTCCGGCGCCGTCACAAAATCGCTGCCTTCGCCCTTCACCCCCTGGGGCATCGTTCCGAATTTGGCGCTGTCATGGGCGTAATAACCCAGCCCGGGCGCGTACAAGGCCTGGCTCATGAAGTCGTCAAAACCGATCCAGCCGCCAGCGCGGCGGATGGTTGCGGCAATTTGATCCGCAAGGGGCTTGGCTAAAATCGAGGCACTTTGCATTTGGCGGTGATTGTCCGCGATGCCGACCGCATGACCACACCTACGCGCCCCACACCCCCCAACCAAGGCAGAACCGTACTCGTCACCGGCGCTGCCAGGCGCCTGGGCCGCGACATCGCGCTGGCGTTGGCCCAGGCCGGCTGGCAAGTGGCCGTGCATTTCCGAAGCTCGAAGGAAGACGCCAGTGCTACCGCCGCAGAGTGCACAACACTGTCAGGGCACAGCGGCATCTTTTTTGCCGATTTGCAGGACGAAGCGCAGGTGCGGGCGCTGCTGCCACAAGTGGTCGCCCTTTTCGGCAGGGTTGACGCGGTGGTCAACAGCGCCGCCATGTTTGAACACGATTCGCCGGCCAGTTTCAGCTTCAAGGCGCTGGACCAGCATCTGCACGCCAATACCGGCGCCGGCATTCTGCTGGCCCAGGCGCTGCACACCCACGTCGCGTCGCGCGATGCAAACGGCGTGGTGGTGAATCTGCTCGATCAGAAACTGTGGAACCCCAACCCCGACTTCTTCAGCTACACCCTCTCCAAAGCCGCGATGGAAGCCGCCAACACGATGCTGGCTTTGGCGCTGGCGCCGCGCCTGCGTGTCGTCGGTGTGGCGCCGGGGCTGACGCTGACCAGCCACCTGTTGAGTGACGACAAATTCCAGCAACTGCACCGGCAAAGCCCGCTGGGACGTTCCTCCACCGCGGCGGATGTCGCGGCCACGGTGAAATTCGCGCTGGACAACACCTCCATCACGGGCACCACCTTGCTGGTTGACGGCGGGCAACACCTGATGAAGTTTGAACGCGTTTTTTCGCTGATGTAAGGCGCGCCGGATGTCACTTGAACAAAACGCCATGATCGGCAACCAGACCCTGACCCTCACCGGCCTGCGTTTCAACGCCAGCCTGGGCATCCTGGCCGCTGAAAAAACCGCGCCGCAACCGATCCAGGTCGATGCCGAATTGCACCTTGGCCCGCAGCCCCTGCGGCCGCGCGACGACGACATCCTGCACGTGCTGGACTACCGCAAAGTGCGCCGCATCATCATCGACGAATGCACGGCGGAACACGTCAACCTGCTGGAGAGCCTGATCGGCAAACTCGCCCAGCGCCTGATGCAGCTGCCGGGTGTGCGGGGCGTGCGCGTAAAGATCACCAAGCTGGAGATTTTTGACGACTGCGATGTGGCGATTCGCATTGAAACCGGACAATGGTGAAATAGACACGTGTGTATGGAGTGACCTCATGGCGAACCTGGAACTCGAAACGCAGAAACTCGAAAAACGCCTGTGCCGCCAGGTCGGGCAGGCCATCATCGAATTCAACATGATCGAGGAAGGCGACAAGGTCATGGTGTGTGTCAGCGGCGGCAAAGACAGTTACGCCATGCTGGACATCCTGGTGAAACTCAAGGCCCGAGCACCCATCGGTTTTGACCTGATCGCCGTCAACCTCGACCAGAAACAGCCGGGCTTCCCGGAGCACATCCTGCCGGAGTATTTGCACGGCATCGGTGTGCCCTACCACATCGAAAACCAGGACACCTACAGCATCGTCAAACGCGTGATCCCCGAAGGCAAAACCATGTGCAGCCTGTGCAGCCGCCTGCGCCGGGGCATTTTGTACCGTGTCGCTGATGAACTGGGCGCCACCAAGATTGCCCTGGGCCACCACCGCGACGACATGTTGCAGACGTTTTTCCTCAACCTGTTTTTTGGCGGCAAGTTGAAGGGCATGCCGCCCAAACTGGTCAGTGACGACGGCCGCCACATCGTCATCCGCCCGATGGCCAATGTCGCCGAAAAAGACCTGACGCGCTGGGCCGCGCACCGCGCCTTTCCCATCATCCCCTGCACCCTGTGCGGCAGCCAGGAGAACCTGCAGAGAAAGCAGGTCGGCGCCATGTTGCGCGAGTGGGAGAAAAAACACCCCGGGCGCATCGAAAGCATGTTCAGCGCGCTGCAAAACGTCGTGCCCTCGCATCTGATGGATGGCAAACGTTACGACTTCAAGGGCCTGCAAACCACCGGCATCGCCAGTGCTGACGGCGACCTGGCCTTTGACCCGGAAAGTTTCCCGGCGCCCGCCCTGCCGGGCCTGCAGTTGGTGGCCGCCTGATGCGTCTGAACCGCGCATGATCGAGCCGACCCGCATCATCGCCATCCGCCACGGTGAAACCGCCTGGAACGTTGACACCCGCATCCAGGGCCAACTGGACATCGGCTTGAACGAGATGGGCCGCTGGCAGGCCCACCGCCTGGCCCTGGCATTGGCCGGCGAGGCCGTCAGCGCACTTTATTCCAGCGACCTGCTGCGCGCCTGGGACACCGCCATGTCAATCAGCGGCGCAGTAGGCCGTGAGGTGCAAACCGAAGAAGGCTTGCGCGAGCGCGGTTTTGGCGTCTTTGAAGGCAAAACCTTTGCGCAGATTGCCGAGTTGTGGCCCGATCAATCCCTGCTCTGGCGCAAACGCGACCCGGTGTTCGCGCCCGAAGGCGGCGAGTCCCTGACCGCATTTCGGGAACGCATCGTGGGCGAAATCAACCGCCTGGCCAGCGGCCACAGCGGCGAACAGATCGTGCTGGTGGCGCACGGCGGCGTGATGGACGTGTTGTACCGCGCCGCCACGCGCCAGGAGATCCAGGCGCCGCGCACCTGGGACCTGGGCAATGCCACCATCAACCGCCTGTTGTGGACACCGCAAGGGCTCTGCATCGTCGGCTGGGCCGACAACCACCATCTGGACGACACGACGGCACTGGACGAACCGGTCAGCTGATTCCATCTCGGGTGGCGGGGCGCCCGTCAAGGCACCGAGATAAGTGTTAAATTCGCGTTAAAAATATATTATTTACATAATTTAGTATATTTTTAGATCATTATTTATATATTATTAGTAGCAAAATTTTGTTTATATTAGACGGCCTTAATTCAACTTCTTTCTGTAAGAAATAATCACAATATATATTTTAGCCGGAGAGGCTGCCGGCCAAAATTCCCTCGCCCGTCACAATCCGCCGGAACGCGAATTCGGAAAACTCACATTCAGCCCGGCAAACAAAGATTCCCTGGGCGGGGTCTCGTCTTGTTCGCCAAGGCGCACGGTGATGTGGCCCTGGTGCGTCAGGGCCTCGTTGGGCATCGGTTTGCCCAGGCCGAAACCCTGCAATTCGTCACACCCGATGGAGCGCAACAGGTTGATCTGGTCTTCGGTTTCAACCCCTTCGGCGTTGACGCGGATGTCCAGCGCATGTGCCATCGAAATGATCGAGCGAACGATCACCGCCACCTTGGCGTTGTTGTCCAGATTGCTGGTGAAGGCGCGGTCGATCTTCACCTTGCCAAAGGGAAAACGCCACAGGTAGGCCAAGCTGGAATAACCGGTGCCGAAATCGTCCATCGCCAGACTGATGCCATTTTTCGTAAGCTCGGTGAGCACGCGGCTGACCTGCTCGGTGTTGTTGACCAAGAGCGACTCGGTGATCTCCAGCCCCAGGCGTTTGGCCGGCAGGCCGGTCAGCTGCAGCACGGCCATGATTTTGGCGACCAGTTTGGTGTCGGCAAACTGCGCCGGCGACACGTTGACATGCACCGTCAGCGAGGCTGGCCAGCCGGTGGCGTCCTGGCAGGCCTGCATCAGCACCCATTGGCCGATCTTGCCGATCAGGCCATTGTCCTCGGCCAGGCTGATGAATTCAGCGGGTGAAATCATGCCGCGCGTCGGATGGTGCCAGCGCAGCAGGGCTTCATACCCGACCAGGGCGTCACCGTCGGCCTCAAACAGCGGCTGGTAATGCACTTCGAGCTGCTTGGCCTCAATCGCCTGGCCCAAATCGCGCACCAGTTCGCGCCTTGACTGCAACTTGACGTCCATTTCAGCGTCATAAAAAATGAACTGACCGCGCGCGGTTTCCTTGGCGCGGTACAAAGCCAGATCGGCTTTGACCATCAACTCGTCAGGCGTTTTTGCATCGGACCCATACATCGCAATGCCGGCGCTGCCGCCAAAGGAGAACTGGAAACCGCCCATCACCAAAGGCTCCGCCAGGCGTTGCACGACGCGATGGGCCAGGGTCGCCACGGCCGCCCGCTTTTCCACATTCATCAACAGCACCGCGAACTCGTCACCGCCCAGGCGCGCGACAAAGTCGCCATCGCGCACCGCGCCCTGGATGCGCTGCGTCGTCTCGCGCAGCGCCTGATCACCGGCGGCATGCCCCAGCGTGTCGTTGATCTCCTTGAAGTTGTCCAGGTCAATACAGATCAGGGCGAACGGCGAGCCGCCTTTTTTCCGCGCCGTTGCCGCTTCCTGCAGCACCTCGTTAAAACTCACCCGGTTGAGTGAACCGGTCAGGGTGTCGGCGTGTGCGATTTCCTGGTAGCGGGCGCGCGCGCGCCGGGCGATGCGCAGGCGCCTGGACGACTGGAAAATGGCGATGGCCATGCCCAGCAACAAGACCCCGGCCACCAAGCCGGCGACCCGAACCAATCCGGCCTGCGTTGACGCCGCCAGCGCCGTCTGGTCGACTACCACCAGGGCCATGCCGCGCACCTCCCCGCCCTGGCGCAGCGGCACGTAAGCTTCGCTGTAGACGCCCGGCCAGTCAGCGCCGGCGCCGCGCTGAAGTTCGACCAACGGTTTGCCGGACATGACGATGTCGCGGATGTGGGCCTTGCTGCCGCCGTCATGCTGCTGGCCCATGCCCAAGGCGCGAACCGGCAGCGCCACGCCGTCTTTGTCGCCCTCTTTGACCGCGAGGTCACTGGACGCCAGCACCTGGTCGCCCTGCTGGTTAAAAATCTTGAACATGAAAATGTTGTTCAAGCGCGTCAACTGCAGCATCTGCTCGCGCGCCGCGGGCAACAACACCGCGCCCGGTACCAGCGCTTGCGAAGGCGGCAAGGCGCCTTCGGCAAGTTGCGCCCATTTAAGGGCCGTTTGTTCGGCGCTTTGCGTCAACTGCCGCTGCACTTCGGCGCGGATCGCCCACAGGGCGCTCGCGCCAAGCAGCCCGGCACCGAGCACCCAGGCGGCAATCGCTTTGATATCCCGGGCGCGCAAATGCATGCCGTATTCTCTTAAAAAAGTCCGGTCCCGCCAGACGCCAGATTGTCAGGCACGGTGACACCCAAGTGCCGGTAGGCCGCCAGCGTGGCCATGCGTCCGCGCGGCGTGCGCTGCAAATAGCCCTGCTGGATCAGGTAGGGCTCGATCACATCTTCAATCGTCTCACGCTCTTCACCGATGCTGGCGGCGATGTTGTCCAGGCCCACCGGCCCGCCGTCAAAGCGGTGGATCACGGCTTCAAGCAACTTGCGGTCCATCACATCAAACCCCTGCGGGTCCACATCGAGCATCACCAGCGCCCGGTTGGCGATCTCCAGCGTGATCTGACCGGCGGCCTTGACATCGGCAAAATCGCGCACGCGGCGTAACAGGCGGTTGGCGATGCGCGGCGTGCCGCGCGAGCGCCGTGCGATCTCAAAGCCGCCGGCCTCGTCGGTCGGCACCTTGAGCAAACTGGCGCTGCGTTTGACGATGCGGGCCAATTCCTCGGCCGAGTAAAACTCCAGCCACGCCACGATGCCAAAACGGTCGCGCAGCGGGTTGGTCAACATGCCGGCGCGGGTGGTGGCGCCCACCAGCGTGAAGGGCTGCAAATCGAGCTTGATGGAGCGCGCCGCCGGCCCTTCGCCGATCATGATGTCGATCTTGTAGTCTTCCAGCGCCGGGTACAAAATCTCCTCGACGACCGGGCTCAGGCGGTGGATTTCGTCGATGAAGAGCACGTCGTTCTTTTCCAGGTTGGTCAGG
>JANNYX010000270.1:0-2590 GCA_031410295.1 Rhodoferax sp. | reverse complement strand
ATGCTGGCGTTGCCCGGGCCGCCCTGGGTGAGCACCACCACCAGGTCATAAGTCTTGATCATCGCGGGCAGCAGAATCAGCAAGGCGCTGAAGACCGTCGGGCGCAGGGCCGGCAGGATGATGCTCCAGTACACCCTGGGCATGCTGGCGCCGTCGATGCGCGCGGCCTTGATGATCGAGTCGTCGATGCCACGCAGGCCGGCGATGAACATGGCCATCACAAAACCGGTGGAGTGCCAGACGGCGACCAGCGCGATGGCGTAGATCGCAAAGTCCGCGTTCACGATCCAGTCGAAGCTGGCGTTTTCGAACCCGTGTTTGCGCAGAAACGCCTGGATGCCCACGTCGGGCGCCAGCATCCAGCGCCACAGGGTTCCCGCCACGATCCATGAGAGTGCCAGCGGGTAGAGGAACAAGGTGCGAAAAGCACCCTCGGCGCGGATCTTCTGATCCAGCAGGATCGCCAGCAAGGCGCCAAGAATCAGCGGCAATCCAATGGTCAGGGGCAAGAATTTGAGCAGATTGCGCACCGCCACCCACCAGGTTTCATCCCCAAACAGGCGCACATACTGCGAAAAACCGACCCAATTCCAGTGGATGTTGGCAGTGGAGCTGGTGAATGACAACGCGCCGATCCAGACCGACAGACCGTAGAAGAACAACACGCTCAGGGCAAATGCGGGCGACACCACCAACTGCGGCAGCCAGCGGTCGAGCCGCGCCGCAAGTGATAGGTTTTGGGTTGACATCGGCCGCGTCCTTCCAGGCGGTTGGCAGTCTAGCCAGGAGGCATCAATTGTTTTTTGACGCGGCGACCATTTTGTCGACTCCTTGCTGAGCCGTCATGTCAGTCTTCGTGAAAAACTCGATGGCCACGTCATTCATCGCCGCATATCGGCCTCCCGGTTTCTCCATCGCCTGGAAAGGCACCAGGGTGTTGGCTTTGGCGGCGGCATTGAATTCGGCGTGGGTGCGTTTGGAGCATTCGTCAAATTTGCTCATGTCGATGTCCATGCGGGCGGGCACTGAACCTTTGGCGATGTTGAAAGTCTCCTGCGTCTGCTTGTCCATCAAGGCGCGGGCCAGCGTCATCTGCGCTTTGCTGTTGTCGACGCGGGTTTTGAAGAACAGGAAGGCGTCAGTGTTGAAGTTCATGCTGCCTGCAGTGCCCGGTGTCGGCGCGCAAATAAAATCGACGCCGGGTTTTTGGCCGGCGCGAATGAATTCGCTCTTGGCCCAGTCGCCCATGATCTGGAACAAGGTCTCGCCGGCGATTACGCTCTGGGTTCCCTCGTTCCACTTCTTGGTCAGCGCGCTCTTGTCGGCGTAATTGGCAAGGCGCCGATAGGTCTCAAAACTTTTCGCCATCGCCGGGCTTTTCAGCGTGGCCTCGTCGTTGTCGATGAACGCCTTTTTGTAGGCCGGCGCGCCCATCACGCTGAAAGCCACCTGGTCAAATGCGATGCCGATCACCATGTTGTTGCCCCAGGCGAAGGGCGTGATACCCGCCGCCTTGGCTTTGTCGGCCAGCGCGAAAAACTCATCCCAGGATTTGGGCGATTCTGTGGCGCCCAATTTCTTCAGGGCGGCCGTGCTGGTGAACATGATGCTCATGCGGTGCACATCCAGCGGCACACCGACATAGTTGCCGCTGCCCACCTTGACGTAGTCCTGGATCACCTTGGGCAACACGGCGTCCCAGTTTTGTTCTTTGGCGATTTCGTTCAGGTTGAACAACTTGTCGCGCTGGTCTGCAAACTGCTCCAGGTCGGTGGTGATCTGGGCGGCGCCGGGCGCGTCGCCTTTCATGACCTTGGTGCGCAGCAAGGTGCGCTGGTTTTCGTTGCCAGCCACCGCCACGTCTTTCCAGATCACACCCTTGGCGGTCGCCGCCTCCTTGAGTTTGGCTGCCGCAGCGGCGGTGCCGCCGGTGGTCCACCAGTGCAGCACTTCAACCGACTGTTCCTGGGCTGTTGCAGCGCCACTTGTCAAGGCGCAAGACAGGGCGATGGCGATCGATGTGGCAATTTGAGTCAGCTTGAAGGTTTTCATGGGTTTGTCTCCTTTGGGTTTGGAAAAAATGATTTGAGGCGCTACTTGGCGAGAGTCGATTCGGTGACGGATTCGACGGCGTGGCGAAGCGGGGTTTTGGTCGCAGCCGATGGCTTGGGCGTTGTTGCAAAAGCCACGACGGCGGAGTTTGGCTTGGCCTCGTGGGCCGCCAGGGCCAGCCAGCGTTGGCGCAACACATGCGCGGCAGCCTTGGGCTGGCGGTCCCGGGTGAACACGCCCTTTTTGTTGCCGCCCACACGCATGATGCCTTGCGAGGTAGCGAAGTCGGCGAAATTCCAGACCTGTTCGCCTACTACCGCAGGGATGCGGTCAAACACGCGGCCATGCATGGCCAGCAACTCGCTTTGGTAACTCTCGCTCCACATCAAGGGCGCGATGCTGTGCAGGCCGGGCATGGTGTCTGCCCCGTATTCGGTGATGACGATGGGTTTGCCGGGGTGTTTGGCGGCCCAGGCTTTCAGGTCGGCCTCCAGGCCCTGCTCGGCAGCAGCCAAGTCGCCGCCTTCAACGTACCAGC
>JANNYX010000269.1:0-4663 GCA_031410295.1 Rhodoferax sp. | reverse complement strand
TTCGCATCTCACTCATTTTGTCCAGCAGCAGCTTGGTGTCCGGCACATTCGTTGACAACAAAAAGGCCACGTCAGGCCGGGTATTGCGCAGCTTCTGAATGCTCGAAGTCGAGTCCGACATGGGAGGGGTAAAAACTTCGTCAATCACCAGCTTGAGTTTTTCCTTCTCGAAACCACTTTCACGCATCGCCTTGGTAAAACTTACAGGCGATGCCGTGTTGTCCATCACTATTCCGACCGTCTGTGGCGCCTTGCCGTTGGCCTGGGTGGCCAGCTTCACCAGGATCGGCAGGGCGGCGGCGGCCTGGGCATTCGCGCTGGGGGAGGTCTGAAACACGTATTTGAAACCGCGTTCGTTGATCTGGTCCGAATACGACAGGGTCAGGAACGGCAGTTCAGCGCGCTCTGTCATCTCAGTGATCGCCAAAGTGAAGGAGCTGACAAATGCGCCACTGGCGCCTGTCAGATCTGGCTCAGCCGCCAGCAGGCGCTGCGCCGCATTCTTGGCCTTTTCAACACTGTCACCCGCATCGGCTGTGATCAGTTTGATCTTTGCGCCGCCCAGGGCCTTGATGCCACCAGCGGCGTTGATGTCATCGACCGCCATTTGTGCGCCCTTGACGTGCAACTCGCCATTGCGGGCCCAAGGGCCTGAGAGTGGCACGACGACGGCCAGCTTGACCTCCTTTGGCGCAGCGGTTTGGGCCCATCCCCGAGGGGTGGTGAGTGCGCCGGCCACCAGCGCTGCAGCGGCCAGGCCGACCAGTGTCCGGCGTAAGGGCGCTGTTGAATGGGTATGAAATGCCATGATGTCTCCTATACAAAAGTGTTGGGCCAGGAACGCAGTGTTCGCAGCCGAAGTTAAGGTCAATAACGACCCAATTGCAAATAAATCTCACATGCCAAGAAAAGCCTCCTTGATGCGGGGGTTGCTGTTCAGAATCTGCTTTGTGCCTTCCAAAGCGACGCGGCCGGACTCCAGCACGTAGCCATAACTGCAGGAATGAAGTGCCTCAGCCACCCGCTGTTCCACCAGCAGCACCGCCATGCCACTCTCACGGTGCACCTGCTCAATGCGCTCAAAGATCGCATCGGCCACCGCGGGCGCCAGCCCCATCGACGGTTCGTCGAGCATCAGCAGTTTGGGCTTCGAGGCCAGGCCACGCGCAATGGCTACCATCTGCTGCTCACCGCCCGAGAGTGTTCCCGCCAGCTGGGTGGCTCGTTCGGCCAAACGTGGAAACAGGGTGTAAATCTGGTCCAGCGTTGTCTTGAAAGCGCGTTGTGCGGTTGCGGTCTGCGCCCCCATCTCCAGGTTTTCGAGAACGCTCAGGCTGCGAAAGACCTGTCGACCTTCGGGCACGTGGGCGATGCCCAGTTGGGCGCGCATGGCGGGTGTGACTTTCGACAGATCATGCCCGTCAAACTCGAGTTGTCCCGACTGGGTCGGCACTGTTCCGGAGACCGCCTTGAAGAGCGTGGATTTGCCGGCGCCGTTGGCGCCGACAATCGCCACAAAGGCGCCGGTCGGAATATTCAGGCTCACGTCGACCAATGCCTGAATGTGGCCATATGACACGCACAGGTGGTTAATGCGCAGCATGGTTCATCCACTTCTTGCCCAGGTAAGCTTCTATGACGGCGGGGTCGCTGGTGACGGCTGCCGGTTCGCCGACCTTCAAGACGCGGCCATGGTCCAGTACCAGCAGGCGGTCGGCCAGACGCACCATGGCGTGCATGGTGTGTTCAATGATCACGATGGTGGTTCCTGCGTCGCGAATGCCCGTGAGCACCTGCACCACCTGCTCAATCTCGGTGTTGCCCAGACCCGCCAGCACCTCATCGAGCAATAGGAGCTGCGGCCTGGAGGCCAGCGCGCGGGCCACTTCCATCAAACGCAAATGAACCGCAGGCAGGCTGCCAGCCACGGCATCGGCGAACCCTTCAAGCCTGACCTGCGTCAAAGCGGCAAACGCACGCTCATATGCAAGTTGGTCGTTGGTTACGGAGGAAAACGCGCCGATGACCACGTTTTCAAGAACGCTCAACCGCGCAAATGGCCGCACCACCTGAAAGGTTCGGCCTATGCCCAGGCGGCAAACTTCAAAGGGCTTGCGACCGCGCAGTTCCCGCCCTCCGAAGGAAATTTGGCCCGCCGAGGGTTCAATGAAGCCATTGAGCAAATTGAATAACGTGGTCTTACCCGCGCCATTGGGGCCGATGATGCCAAGAATCTCATCGCGGTGAACGTCGAAGCTGACTTCCTGAACAGCATGCAAACCGCCGAAGGTTTTTGACACACCCCGTACGACCAGCATCACTTCACCGGGCGTGCTTTGCGGTGAGCCGATGGGCACTGGTGGCGCGACCCGGTTCACAGGACTAACAACCGTTGTGGAATTGGGCTCTGACAGCGGCCTGGGTTCGTCATTTTTTCGGCGCGAAGTGACGCCGTTCCACCATTTTGAAATCCATGGCAGGATGCCTTCGGGTGTCAGCAGCACGATCAATATGATGGCGGCGCCGTAAATTACCCCCTGGATTCCCGGAAGGCGCGCGCCAAGCGTGGCACTGAGTAGCTCTCCCATGGGCAACAGAATCAATGCTCCCAGTACCGGTCCGGCTAGGTGACCGACTCCGCCGAACATGGTGAAAATAAGTGCCTGCGCGGACACCAGCATGCCAAATACCGAGTGGGGTGTGACGATGACGAGAACCACGGCGTAGAGTCCACCCGCCACGCCGGCAATTGCGCCTGAAAGAACCAGGGCACGCAATTTCCACTGAAAGGGGTTGATGCCGGCTGCTTCTGCTGCCAGCTCGTTTTGCTTGATGGCCAGCAGCGACAGCCCAAAACGGGAACGCGCGATCCAGAAATTGACCAGCAGGGCCACCACCAGCATTGCCACGGCGATGGCCACGTAGACGCGTTGATCCGTGAACTGCATGTAAAACACAGCAGACCCGTCGCGCTTCAAGGGCAATGCCACTTCCTGCAGGCCCAGCCACTCGAACACGTAAAGCAGGGCCAGCGGATAGGCCAGCATGGCCAGACTGAAATAGACGCCACGCAGTCGGAATGTCGGAATGCCCACCACGGCGCCGGCCATTGCGCCAATGGCACCTGCGGCGATGATGCCAATCCAGGGCGAGACTCCAAACTTGGCGAACGCTACTGCCACGGTGTAGGCGCCCAGACCAAAAAAAGCGGCGTGGCCGAAGGACAACAGTCCGGAGTAACCACTGAACACATTCCATGAAACGCCCACAGTGGCCCAAATCGGCACCAAGGTCATGATCAACAGGATGTAGGGATTTCCGATCATGGCGGCAACACCCAGGTAAAGCGCGGCCAGAGCCACGGTCAACCCCATCGGCCGGTTTGATTTTTTGCGGAGGACACCGGTGTCAGGCACGGTCAGTGTTCTTTCCAAAGAGGCCTTGTGGACGCAACAACATCACCAGCAAGAACACCACAAAAATTGCAGAGTTCTGCAGTTGCACCGGTAAGACGAGCGTCGACATCTGCTGCACCATGCCAATGATCAACCCGCCCCAAAACGCACCCTTGATGCTGCCCATGCCGCCCAGCACCACACCGGCATACATGATGACGACAAACTCCACGCCGACATAGGGCTGGAAAGGGTAATACGTGGCGATCAACCCACCGGCGATGCCAGTGACGGCCGCACCCAGGGCAAACGCAAAGCGATGGGCCCGGGTGACGTCGATGCCCATGTAGGTGGCGGCTTCGGCGTTGTCAGCGGCTGCCCGAAGACACTTGCCTAAGCGGGTCCGGGAAATGAAGACCGCAACCAGAGCCACCACAACCAAGGTCACCAGGAAAGCCAGCGTGCGCGCCTTGTTGAGAAAAAGCAGTCCGTCCTCTCCAACCAGAGGACCGATGGCCCAGGCCGACGCAGACAAGGCAGTGCGGATGGTTTGCGGGGACGAACCAAAAAGGACGAGACCGCCATTGGCCAACATCAAGGAAAGACCCAGTGTCAGTGTCAATTGCGGGTAGTGGCCGTCGCCCTCGGTGCCTGTCACGCGGGAACCTGTTACCCGGGCCAGCAATGCTGGATGAAGTGTCGCCGCGATCAAATAAAGCGCCAAACCGGCCGCCAGGGCGCTGGCGACTAAGCCAAGCCAGTCCCCCAACAGCCGTCCAAAACCCAGAGTTTCGAAACAAAAAAGGGCCGCATACATGCCGATCATCATGAATTCGCCCTGGGCGAAATTGATAACGCGCATCACACTGAAAATCAATCCCAGGCCAACGCAAAGCAATCCGTAAATGCCGCCGACCAGCAGGCTGGTGAGCAAGGCCTGCAAGACACTTTCAAGCAAGATCATTTCACTGCTCATGGCCAATTCCAGTGCACAGGTTGAATCCCCGGCGCCGGTGAACGAAAACATGCCAGGGAATCACCCGCCAGGCTGCCCAGGTAGGCGGTGCGCAGGTCCGCGCCGCCAAAGGCCAGGCAGGTAATGTTGCTCAACCTGCGTCCTCGAGCAGCTGACAACTGGGGCCGGTTCAGCGTGCCGGCGACAAACGCTGCTTCCAGTTGCATTGTTGTTTCCGTCTCCGCGTCGTCAATCACGGTAATGCGTTCTCCATCTGGAGCGACTCGGTAGAGGCGGTTGCCGCCAACACAGA
>JANNYX010000268.1:0-5848 GCA_031410295.1 Rhodoferax sp. | reverse complement strand
TACCGGCAGGATGAAAACACGCCCAACACCACCGTGAGTTATTACACCAAAGGTGCGCTGGTGGCGTTGTGCCTGGACTTGACGCTGCGCCTGGAGGGAAAAACCACGCTGGATGACGTCATGCGCAACCTGTGGGCGCGCGCCCGGGGTGGTCCGATGCAAGAGGCTGATCTGCTGGCGGTGCTGCGGCAATGCAGCGGCCGGTCGTTTGAAAAAGAGCTCGCCGCCTGGGCGCACGGCACCGCCGAATTGCCCTTGAAAACGCTGCTCGAAAAAAGTGGCGTGACAGTGCATGAAGACCCGGCGCAATGGGCGCAGGTGCTGGGCCTGCGGGTGCAGGAGGGCAGCGGCATCGCGATCAAAACCGTGTTGCGTGGCGGCGCAGCCGAGGCGGCGGGTTTTGCCGCGGGTGACGAATGGCTGGGTGTTGAAGTTGGCGCGGGCAAGTCAAGCAGCGCCTGGCGCATCGGCAAACTGGATGAACTGGCTTTGTACTGCCAGAGCGTGAACCCGGCTGCAGGGCGCGGCGCCAACAAGCCTGTGAAAAATCAGCAGCCTGTAAAGAATCAAATTCAAGCCATCGTTGCGCGTGACAAACGCCTCTTGCAACTGGCGCTCGCGGTGCCTGAGAAAATCACCACCTGGCGGCTGCAAGCGGCGGCGGAACCGGTGTCAAAGTGGTATAAATCCAGTTGAAATTTATTTTATAAAAAAATCGCACAGTAAGGCCGTCTAATAACAGCGATAGTTTGATATATATAATATAGCAAGTTTGCATATTATATAGTCTGTTTTTTACGTAAATCTACAACCCTACGGGCTTTTCCGGCACTCCGCTCGACGCCGCCATACGGGCGCAATTCAATCTGGGCGCTGCTGCCAATATAGGCTTTGATGTCATGCTGCAGTTGGCGCGCCGCCGCCTGCGCAAGGCCCGATTTCGGGTCAACGCCAGGCTGCGTTTCCACCAGCACCTGCAGCTCGTCCAGCGCGCCATTTTTGCGCAAGACACACTGGTAATGGGCGCTGAGCTCGGGGCGTTTCAGGATCAGTTCTTCAATCTGTGTCGGGAACACGTTGACGCCACGCACGATCATCATGTCGTCGCTGCGCCCGGTGATTTTTTCCATGCGCCGCATGGTGCGCGCGCTGCCGGGCAAGAGCCGCGTGAGGTCGCGCGTGCGGTAACGGATGATCGGCAGCGCCTCTTTTGTGAGGCTGGTGAAGACCAGTTCGCCCATCGCGCCACCCTTCTGTTCGTCATAGGGCAGCGGCTCACCGGTGTCGGGGTGGATGATCTCGGGGTAGAAATGGTCTTCCCAGATGGTCGGGCCGTCTTTGGTTTCAATACATTCACTGGCAACGCCGGGGCCAATCACCTCCGAGAGGCCGTAGATGTCCACAGCTTCAAGGCCCATGCGCGCCTCGATGGCTTTGCGCATGTCGTTGGTCCAGGGCTCGGCGCCAAGGATGCCGATGCGCAAAGAGGAATCGGCGGCGCTCAGGCCCTGGCGCTCGAACTCTTCCGCAATCGCCAGCATGTAGCTGGGTGTGACCATGATGATGTCGGGTTTGAAATCGGTGATGAGTTGCACCTGTCGTTCGGTCTGGCCGCCACCAAAAGGCACCACGGTTAGGCCCAGCTTCTCGGCACCGTAATGGGCGCCCAGGCCCCCGGTGAAGAGGCCGTAACCATACGACACATGCACCATGTCGCCCGGGCGCGCACCGGCAGCGCGGATGCTGCGCGCCACCACGCTGGCCCAGGTGTCAATGTCGTTTTTGGTGTATCCGACCACCGTCGGTTTGCCAGTCGTGCCGCTTGAGGCGTGAATGCGTGAACAGGCGCCGCGCGGCACGGCGAACATGCCGTAGGGGTAACTGTCGCGCAGGTCTTGTTTCGTGGTGAAGGGGAACTTTGCCAGGTCCGCCAGTTGCCTGCAATCGTCCGGGTGAACTCCCGCCGCGTCGAATTTGGCGCGGTACACCGGCGAGTTGGCGTAGGCGTGCTGCAGCGTGGATTTGAGGCGCTTCAATTGCAGCGAACGCAACTCGTCGACGCTGGCTTTTTCAATCGGTTCGAGCGGGAAGGATGTCACTTTTTTCTCGCGAAATGGTGGGAAGGCTTCGACAGGCAGAGCCCGAACAGTTCGGTTCAACCGGGCACGATGGCTCCGGGAATCTGCGCGCTCTTGCCCCGGAACATGGCAATGGTGTCGCCCGTCTGGTTGGTGACCTTCACGTCGTAGATGCCGTGGCGGCCCTGCAAGGTCTGCTCCTGCGCTTCGCCAGTGAGCACATCGCCCTTGCGCGCCGGGCGAAGAAAATCAATACTCGCCGCTGCCGCCACGGTGTTGCGGTTGCGGCTGTTGCAGGCGTAGGCAAACGCCGTGTCGGCCAGGGTGAAGATAAATCCGCCGTGGCAGATGTCATGGCCGTTCAGATGGCGTTGCGCAACCGGCATGCGCAACTGCGCCCGCCCTTCGCCGACGCTGACGATTTCGACGCCCAGCGTGACGCGCGCGGCGGTGTCGCTGTTGAACATGGCATCGGCCACCTGGCGCGCCAGTTCGTCAGCGGTGGGCAGGGGCACAGTTAACGGCGCCTTCGAGGGTGTAATTTCGGGTGCGGTCATGGGTGGCGGTTATTCTCCTTTGGCCTTATTCACCTTTAAAAACGGCCGGGCGTTTTTCCAGAAAGGCCTGCACGCCTTCAAAATAATCGTGCGTTTTGCCCATCGCCGATTGGGTGTCGCGCTCCAGGTCGAGCTGCTGGCTGAAGGTGTTGGTGCTGCTGGCGCGCAGCGTGTGGCGCGTGGCCACCAGCGCCTTGGTCGGCATCGCGGCCAGGCGCTGGGCAAAGGCGGTGGCGGCGGCGACCACATCGTCAGCCACCTCCCAAATCATGCCCCAGTCTTTGGCTTGCGCGGCGCTGAGTTTGTCGCCCGTCATCGCCAGTGCCGTGGCGCGCGCCAGACCGAGGCGCTCGGTCAAGAGCCAGGTGCCGCCCGCGTCGGGAATCAAACCGATCTTGCTGAAGGCCTGGATGAAACTCGCGCCGGGCGCGGCAAACACCACGTCGCAACCCAGCGCGAACGACACCCCCGCGCCGGCCGCGACACCATTGACCGCGGCCACCGTCGGGAAGCGCAGGTTTTGCAGGCGCCGCGCCGTCACGTTGAAATTCTTGTCAATGGTTGGCCCGGGGTCAGCGCGTTCGATGCGGTTGGGGCCGGCGCTGAAATCAAACGCCGCCAGATCCGCGCCGGCGCAAAAACCACGCCCGGCGCCGGTCAGCACCAGGGCGCGCACGGCGGGGCTGGCCTCGGCCTTGTCCAGCGCCGCCCACAAGTCACGGTGCATCTCGGGGGTGAAACTGTTCAGGGCCAGCGGGCGGTTCAGCGTGACGACGGCCACGCCGCCTAGTTCGCTGTACAAAATGGTCGATTCGTTCATGGAATGCGCTTTCATCAAATGGTGTGACAATTTACCATCAAGACCGAACGGAAACCAGGAGCAAACCATGAGCGAGATCCAAAGCAATATCAAAAGCGAGATCCAAAGCACTACCCAAAACGACAGCCCCTGCGAATTCATCACCATGCGTGTGGAAGCCGGCAAAGTCGGCATCATCACGCTGAACCGCCCGAAACAGCTCAATGCCTTGAACGCCGGCCTGATGGTCGAGCTGGGCAAAGCCTTGCAGGCCTTTGACGCCAATGAAGCCATCGGCTGCATGATCGTCACCGGCAGCGAAAAGGCCTTTGCCGCCGGCGCCGACATCGGCGCCATGGCCAGCTGGGGTTTTGCCGACGTCTACAAGGCCGACTACATCACCCGAGATTGGGAAACCATCCGCAGCGTGCGCAAACCGGTGATCGCGGCGGTGAGCGGCTTCGCCCTGGGCGGCGGTTGTGAACTGGCGATGATGTGCGACTTCATCATCGCCGCCGACAACGCCAAATTTGGCCAACCCGAAATCAAG
This sequence comes from Rhodoferax sp., assembly GCA_031410295.1. Taxonomy (GTDB): domain Bacteria; phylum Pseudomonadota; class Gammaproteobacteria; order Burkholderiales; family Burkholderiaceae_C; genus JANYCG01. The sequence continues at coordinate 1,864 of JANNYX010000268.1, read as the reverse complement.
TTGGGGATCATCCCCGGCGCAGGCGGCACCCAGCGTCTGCCGCGCGCCGTGGGAAAGGCCAAAGCCATGGACCTGGCCCTGACCGGCCGCATGATGGACGCTACCGAGGCCGAGCGTGCCGGGCTGGTCAGCCGCGTTGTGCCCCTGGACAAACTCATGGAAGAGGCGTTGGGCGCGGCGCTCATGATCAGTGATTACTCACAAATCGCCGTGATGGCAGCCAAGGAAACCGTTAACCGTTCCTTTGAAGGCACCCTGTCTGACGGCATCATGTTTGAACGCCGCGTGTTCCATGCGCTGTTCTCTACGGCGGACCAGAAGGAAGGCATGGATGCGTTTGTGAACAAGCGCAAGGCTGCATTCACCCACCAGTAACGCGAAACGAATAAGCCGAAGTGGGCCGGGCTGCCAAATCGGTATAATCTTGGGCTTACGGTGATATAGCTCAGTTGGTTAGAGCGCAGCATTCATAATGCTGATGTCGGTGGTTCAAATCCACCTATCACCACCAGATTTTCAAAGAAGCCTTTCATGCCAAATGCCTGAATGGCTTTTTGCTTTCTGGTGTGCAGGTGTGAGAAGCAATGTGTCCACCGAGCGCCCGACGCCAGCTTGACACCCCATCGTCGGTAGATATAGTCCCAACGTGCTGGGCACCCACCAATACCAAGTCTTTTAGAAGGAAGCACCACCATGGGCCTGCCAGCACCCGACGCCACTGCCGTCCACGAACTCGTCGTCAACCGCCTGATCAACGTGCCGCGCGCCAAGCTGTTTCGCTGCTGGACCGAGCCGGCGCTCATCACGCAATGGTTCACGCCGCCGCCCTGGAAAACCATCGCCGCTGAGATTGATGTGCGCGCCGGTGGTTCCAGCTGCATCACCATGCAGGGCCCCGACGGCACGAAGGTGCCCAACCTCGGCATTTACCTTGAGGTGGTGAAAAACGAGCGCATCGTCTTCACCGACGCCTACACCTCGGCATGGGTGCCGTCGGGCAAACCGTTCTTCACCGGCATCCTGACGTTTGAGGAGGAAGGCGGCCAAACCCGCTACATCGCGCGGGCGCGCCGCTGGACGGCTGAGGATTGCGCCGCCCACGAGAAGATGGGGTTTCACGAAGGCTGGGGCATTGCCACCGACCAGCTTGCGGCGCTGGCTGCCACGCTGAATTAAACGCTTTATTCTTAGCCGCCCTACTCCACCTGAATGCCCTTGGTCACGGTGGCCCACAGCGACAGCTCGCGGGCAGCGCGCTCAGCGAGCATCTGGGGCGAGCCAGTCCACAAGTCGTAGCCCTGTTCGATCAGCCGGCTCTTCAACTCGTCACTGGCCAGCGCCTTGCGCGTAGCTTCGTTGTAGCGGGCCACAATGTCGGCGGGGAGCCTGGCCGGGCCATACAAGCCGTACCAGCCGCCCACCTCGTAATCGGCAATGCCTGCCTCGCGCATGGTGGGTACATCCGGCATGGATGCGTTGCGCTCACGCGAGGTCACTGCCACAGCGCGCACACGGCCTGATGCAACGTAGTTGCGGGCGCTGCCGATGATGTCAAACATCATGTTGATCTGGCCACCAATCACGTCCGTCATGGCCGGGGCGTTGCCTTTGTAAGGCACGTGGGTGAGTTGGGTGCCAGTGCGGGCCGCAAAAAGCTCACCGCTGAGGTGGTTGGATGCCCCCATTCCTGCCGAGCCATACGCCACCTTGGCCGGGTTGGCCTTGGCGTAGGCCACCAGCTCGGGCACCGTCTTGAAGGACTGGTCTTTGTTGACCACCAGCACGTTGGAATAGCTCAGGATGGGCGCCACCGGCGTCACATCTTTGGCCGGATCAAACGGCATGGACTTGAGGATGTGCGGGC
>JANNYX010000267.1:0-7454 GCA_031410295.1 Rhodoferax sp. | reverse complement strand
AGCCGGCATGCGCTGGGCCAAGCGGTTGATTTCGGCAAGATCAGGATCGGGGTCAGCTTCTTGCTGCTCAAGATGCGGCACGGCTTGCACCACCGCCATGCGCTGCAACACCAGACTCATCTCCTCCAGCGTTGACGCAGCACTTTGGCCATTGACGCGCAATTGCTCCGAAGTATCGACCACCGCTTTACCGTCGCCCAGGGCAAGCGCCTCGATCAAGCCAAACACGTGGCTGCGATCGACGCTGCCGAGCATCTGGCGCACCGTGTCTGACGCCAGCTTGCCATTGCCAAAGGCGATGGCCTGGTCGGTCAGCGACAACGCATCGCGCATCGAGCCGCGGGCCGCGCGCGCCAGAAGGCGCAAGGCCGGCGCTTCGGCCGCCACACCTTCCACCAGCATCAGTTTGACCAGGTGTTCGTGAATGGTTTCCGGCGCCATCGGTCGCAGGTTGAACTGAAGGCAACGCGACAACACCGTCACCGGCACTTTTTGCGGATCGGTCGTAGCCAAAACAAACTTCAGGTATTCGGGCGGCTCCTCCAGCGTCTTCAACATGGCGTTGAAGGCCGTGTTGGTGAGCATGTGCACCTCGTCGATCATGAATACCTTGAAGCGGCCCTGCACCGGCTTGTAAACCGCCTGCTCCAGGAGCGCCTGCACTTCATCCACACCGCGGTTGGACGCGGCGTCCAGCTCGGTGTAGTCGACAAAACGCCCGCCGTCGATGTCTTTGCAGGCTTGGCAAATGCCACACGGGCTGGACGTGATGCCACCTTGCCCATCGGCGCCCTGGCAGTTGAGCGACTTGGCCAAAATACGCGCCACCGTGGTTTTTCCCACGCCGCGCGTTCCAGTGAACAAATAGGCATGGTGCAGTCGTTGCGATTCAAGCGCATTAACCAGTGCGCGAACCACATGCCCCTGCACCACAATTTCGGAGAAACTCCGGGGGCTGTATTTGCGGGCCAGCACGAGGTAGGACATCGGACGATTCTATGTGGGCGCCCCGGCAACGACCGGCATAACCGCGCAGCGTGGGGGTAAAAATTTTCCACCGGGCCGCCCCAAGTTCTCGAAGAGCGGCGAAGCCAAAAATTAACCCGCTCGGGGGGCAGAGACCCGCGAAGCGGCGGAGCGTGGGGGTAAAAATTTCCCGCTGGGCCGCTCCCGAGGGAAATTCGCCCCCTTGGGGGGCAGCGACCCGCGAAGCGGCGGAGCGTGGGGGTAAAATACTTCTCGACGGGCCTTCCCGCATGGTGAAGCGGCCAACCGGGTCAGATGGGGAACCAAGCAGCCCTAACTGTGGAGCCAGTGCCGGGGTCAAGGCTCGTCAACTAATTCCCACTTCAAACGCCACTTGCGTTCGCCCTGACCGGGTGTTGCGTGTCCTATTCAGATGTCCACGGACTTGCGAAGGCGAAGTGCCTTGCCGCGAGCGCAGCAGGCACAGTGCGGCCTCAGCGTGAAAAAAACTTGAAAACGCCGGCCGACAGCACGGCCACCACCAACCAGAACATCGGCATCTTCACCAGCGGTTTCGCCGGGGTTTTGGGCTCATCCACCGGCGTTTGCGCAATGCCGCGCTGCCCTGACATCGGGCCCAGGGTTGAAGGGATCGTGTTTTGATGTTCCATGCGACGTCCAGTTGAATTGGCGGGACCGTGTCGATGCTGTGAAGCGCAAGCAACCGGACCTTTATGCACTTATTCTAATTTGTTTCAATATGTTTCCAATAGAGAAAAGCCCCTAGGGATTGTCCCGCTTCACAACGCAATTCAAGCCATTCCGATTGACGCAACGCGGTCCATCCTCACTTTCGTATGATCATTGCAAATCAAACGGCCACTCAATCTGCCAATCGTCCGCCCATTTGCCCGCGCACCACCACTCATGCCCCAATTCGCCGCCAACCTGTCGATGATGTACACCGAGATGGCTTTCCTCGACCGCTTCGAGGCGGCTGCGGCCGACGGCTTCAAAGGGGTTGAATTTTTATTTCCGTACGCCTGGGACGCGGCAGATATCGCGGCGCGCCTTAAAGCCAATGGGTTACAACAGGTTTTGTTCAACATGCCACCCGGCGGCGCCAGTCGCGACGCCATCGCCCGCGCCTCTGAGAGCCACAGCCGCGGCACCGCCTGCCTGCCAGGACACGAAGCGGAATTCCGCCTTGGCGTGCAAATCGCACTGGACTATGCCCTGGCCCTGGATTGCCCGCGCATCCACCTGATGGCCGGCGTGGTGCCCGAAGGCCAGGAGCGGGCCGACGTGCAATCGACATACGTGAACAATTTACGCTGGGCCGCGTCAGAAGCGTCCAAAATCGGCAAAGACGTGTTGATCGAACCCATCAACACCCGCGACATCCCGCGCTTTTTCCTGAACCGGCAAGACCATGCCCACGACATCGTGCAGGCCGTGGGCGCCGCCAATCTGAAGGTGCAAATGGACCTCTACCATTGCCAGATTGTTGAAGGCGACCTTACCAGCAAGATTCGCCACTATTTGCCCACCAGCCGCGTCGGCCATTTCCAGATCGCCGGTGTGCCCGAGCGTCACGAGCCCGACATCGGCGAAGTGTTTTACCCGCATGTGTTCAACGTGATTGACGAGGTGTCAAAAAGTTGCGGCTGGGACGGCTGGATCGGCTGCGAATATCGGCCCACTCTAGCCGGGCAAGCCGGTGGCACCTCGGCGGGGCTGGGATGGCTCAAGCCCTGGTTGTAACGGCGCATGCAGGCAAGACCGCTCATGGCTTTATTCTGGACGCCATCGCCCAGACCCTCGCACAGGCCGAGCTGGACAACGATTTCCATGCGCTTGCGGACAAACGTTGGGCCAATATTCTGTCGACTGGCAAAACCGGGTCTTGGGAAGACGCCAGCGCCTACCTCACCGCCCGGTCGCACGGGGAGCGCGTGAAGAAGCCTGCAGCCCGCGAACTGGCCTCAAAACTGGCTGCCAATCAGGCGTCATGACCCGCATCGAGATTGCGCCGCAAGTTTTTGAGGACTTTGACCGCTTCTTCGACCCAATCGCCCAGTTCGATGTTGGTAGTGCGCCCGAACGCATCGCGGCGATTCTCCCGGCCTTGCAGGTGCTGGCCACCAGCCCTCAAATTGGACGCCCCGTGAAAGGCGGCAAGCGGGAACTCGGATAGGACGCGGCTCGCGCGGTTATGTGGCCCTTTACCGCTACGCCGCGCCCATTGACACCCTATTTGTCCTTGCAATGAGGCGCCAACGGGAGCCTGGTTAAAAGCACGCCGCCTTGCGCCCCTCTGGCGGCTCGTTCATCATGACGCTGCTGCGCTTGTATGTGGACCAGAGCTTACGGGTCAGCCGCTGGCGCATTAACGAGGCGGGATAAACTCGCTTCCATCACTCTATCAAATACCGACCCCATGGCCACTCACCCCATCATCCTGAACCCGCGCAGCAAAAACATCACCGAGGGCAAATCGCGCGCGCCCAACCGATCCATGTATTACGCCATGGGTTACGAAGCGGGTGATTTCAAGAAACCGATGGTCGGTGTGGCCAACGGGCACAGCACCATCACGCCTTGCAATTCGGGTTTGCAGAAGCTGGCCGACGCGGCGGTGGCGGGGATTGAAGAAGCTGGCGGCAACGCGCAGATTTTTGGCACGCCAACCATTTCAGACGGCATGGCGATGGGCACCGAGGGCATGAAGTATTCGCTGGTCTCGCGCGAAGTCATCAGTGACTGCATCGAAACCTGCGTGCAGGGCCAGTGGATGGACGGCGTGCTGGTGGTCGGCGGCTGCGACAAAAACATGCCCGGCGGCATGATGGGCATGTTGCGCGCCAATGTGCCGTCAATTTATGTCTATGGCGGCACGATTCTGCCGGGCACCTACAAAGGGCAAGACCTGAACATCGTCAGCGTGTTTGAAGCCGTGGGCCAAAACGCGGCAGGCAAGATGAGCGACGAAGACCTGCTGCAAATCGAGCGCCGCGCCGTGCCGGGCACCGGCTCCTGCGGCGGCATGTACACGGCCAACACGATGTCATCGGCGTTTGAGGCGCTGGGCCTCTCGCTTCCTTACTCCTCGACCATGGCCAACCCGCACGACGAGAAGATGAACTCGGCCAAGGAGTCGGCCAAGGTGCTGATCGAAGCCATCAAGAAAGACATCAAGCCGCGCGACATCGTCACCAAAAAAGCGCTGGAGAATGCCGTGGCGGTGATCATGGCCACCGGTGGTTCAACCAATGCGGTGCTGCACTTTTTGGCCATCGCGCACGCAGCGGGCGTGGAATGGACGATCGACGACTTTGAACGTGTGCGTGTCAAAACCCCGGTCTTGTGCGACCTGAAACCGTCGGGCAAATACCTTGCGGTCGATTTGCACAAAGCTGGCGGCATTCCGCAAGTCATGAAAACGCTGCTGGCCGCGGGCCTGCTGCACGGCGACTGCCTTACCATCACTGGGCAAACCATTGCTGAGGTGCTGAAGGATCTGCCCGATGTGCCGCGCGCCAATCAAGATGTGATTCGCCCGATCTCCAACCCGATGTACAAACAGGGCCATCTGGCCATCCTCAAAGGCAACCTGAGCCCTGAAGGCTGCGTGGCCAAAATCACCGGCCTGAAGAAACCGGTGATGACCGGCCCGGCACGCGTGTTTGACGACGAACAATCAGCGCTCGCCGCGATCCTGGCCGGCAAAATCGTCGCCGGTGACGTGATGGTGCTGCGTTACCTGGGCCCCAAAGGCGGCCCGGGCATGCCCGAGATGTTGGCGCCCACCGGCGCGCTGGTTGGCGCGGGTTTGGGCGAGAAGGTCGGATTGATTACTGACGGGCGCTTCTCTGGCGGCACCTGGGGCATGGTGGTTGGCCACGTGGCGCCTGAGGCGGCCGTCGGTGGGCTGATTGCCTTCATCAAGGAGGGTGACTCGGTCACCATCGACTCCGTTCAGCTCTTGCTGCAACTCAACGTGAGCGAGGCCGAAATTGCCAAGCGCAAAGAAGGCTGGGTGCCGCCAAAACCGCGCTACACCCGAGGCGTGCAGGCCAAGTTCGCCTTCAACGCTTCTAGCGCCAGCAAGGGCGCGGTGCTTGATTTGTTTTAACTGTTAGGCGGGCCCGTGGCGGCCGGCCGCAGGGCTACAGCCGCGCGAGTCTATTTGCGCTTTCTGGATGACAGCGTGCCGATATCCGCCTTGTGTTTGTCAATGCGCGCTTGCTTGCGCTGGTTTTCGCGCTCCATGGCTTTCTTCTTGGTAAAGCCCGTCGAATCCGCCCATTGCCACCAAATGACGGCGAGCACGAACGGCGCCAGGCATAACCACCAGGACCAGGTCGCCACCGGACCGATTTCCAGGTATTTCAAGATCAGCAGAACGAGGCCCAAACCAACAGCGTACATTTTTCTCTCCGAGATTTGTCTCGATCATCCGGCGCCGTAACGGCTCTTTACCGGAGCTTTACCGGGGCTTTTCCGGTGTTTTACCGACCATTGCTCAGGGCTGTCCAGGCAATCCCCCAGTGCACCGGCGTCAACGGCTTTCACTACAATAACGTTGAAGGACTGTACTCCAACCCCCAGCTTGTCTGAGGCCACTCAACGAGGAAAAAAATGAAATCCAGCTCCATTGCCCAGTTTGCCAAACTCTCCGCGAATGTGGTGGTTTTTGCATCCGTGTGCATTGCCGCCCCCGCTTTTGCCGACCAGGCCCTGGCAACGTCGAAGAATTGCATGGCGTGCCACGCAGTCGACAAAAAACTCGTCGGCCCCAGCTACAAGGAAGTCGCCACCAAATACGCCGCTGACAAAGGCGCCGTCGACAAACTCGCCACCAAGATCATGAAAGGCGCGTCGGGCACCTGGGGCGCGGTGCCCATGCCCGCCAATGCTCAGGTGAACGAGGCAGAAGCCAAGCAACTTGCCGCTTGGGTGATGTCGATCAAATAGAGCCTGTTTAAAATAAATAAAAATCCCGCCATGTGCGGGATTTTTTCGCCTTAGGCCGTCAAATAATATCCATTGACTGCTACTATTATTGTAGTACTTTTGACAATATATTTTGCTTTATTTTAGGTAATATACGCAAAGCAAGGATTTTTTGTATTCCACGGGCTGGTTTATTTGTGATCGTCCCGTTATCTTAGAAATGAACCAGGCCGAAGTCGTCAACCTATAGCCGCGCATTGAAAACGGTTGCGAGTATTCGATGAATTGTTGATGCTATATTTAATATAGCAAACAATCCATATTTCTTGACGGCCTCAAAGCGATTATTCTCTTGTTCCTTCGAGATGCCTCGCAGGAGCGGTAATGGGCGCCCAAGGCGACCTTCTTCAATACGCCTGGCCCAACTGGTCCAGAATCGCCGGGTTCTCCAGCGTCGAGGTGTCTTGCGTCACCGCTTCACCCTTGGCAATAGAGCGCAACAATCGCCGCATGATCTTGCCGGATCGCGTCTTGGGCAGGTTCTCTGCAAAACGGATGTCTTTGGGTTTGGCAATCGGCCCGATCTCCTTGGCGACCCAATCGCGCAAGGTCTTGGCCATGGCGACGGCGGCAGCCCCTTCAGGGCGGGCGCCCTTCAACACGACGAAGGCGCAGACGGCTTCGCCCGTCAGATCGTCCGGCCGCCCCACCACCGCAGCTTCGGCGACCAGGTCAGTCTTGGCGACCAGCGCCGATTCGATTTCCATCGTGCCAAGGCGGTGACCCGACACGTTGAGCACGTCGTCAATGCGGCCGGTGATGCGGAAGTAGCCCCGGTCGACGCCGGAACCGGTAGGTCCACCAGCGGACCGCACGGCACCGTCGCCTGCCAGATACAACTTTCCGCCCATTTCGGCCGGGAAGTAACTCTTGATGAAACGCTCCGGGTCGCCCCAGATGGTGCGGATCATGCTGGGCCACGGGCGCTTGACGACCAGCATGCCACCGGAGCCATTGGGAATGTCGTGGCCGGCCTCATCGACGATGGCGGCCATGATGCCGGGCAGTGGCAGCGTGCAACTGCCGGGCACAAGGGGCGTGGCGCCAGGCAGCGGGGTGATCATGTGGCCGCCGGTTTCGGTCTGCCAGAAGGTGTCGACGATGGGACAGCGTTCGCCGCCCACATGGCGGTGGAACCACATCCAGGCCTCCGGGTTGATCGGCTCGCCGACGCTGCCCAGGATCCGCAGGCTGCTTAAATCGCTGCGCGCGGGGTGCACTTTTTCATCGCTCTCTGCCGCCTTGATGAGCGAGCGGATGGCCGTCGGCGCCGTGTAGAAAACCGTGCACTTATGTTTTTCTATGGTCTGCCAGAAGCGTCCGGCGTTGGGGTAGGTCGGGATGCCTTCAAAGATGATCTGGGTGGCGCCGGCAGCCAGCGGGCCGTAGGCGACATAAGTGTGGCCGGTGATCCAGCCGATGTCTGCGGTGCACCAGAAAACATCGCTGGGCTGGATGTCGAAGGTCCAGTC
>JANNYX010000266.1:0-1717 GCA_031410295.1 Rhodoferax sp. | reverse complement strand
ATGGCCGAGCAGGGCGCCAAGGTGGTCATCTCCTCGCGCAAACAGGTGCCGTGTGACGAACTGGCAGCGGCCCTGAACGCCCGGTATGGCGCAGGCACGGCCATTGCGGTGGCTGCCAACATCTCGAGCAAGGAGCAACTTAAAAATTTGGTGGACGTGGCCAATGAAAAACTGGGCAAGATCGATGTGTTGGTGTGCAATGCCGCGAGCAACCCGTATTACGGGCCGATGGCGGGCATTGAAGACGACCAGTTCCGCAAGATTCTGGACAACAACGTCCTGTCGAACCACTGGCTGATCAACTTTGTGGCGCCACAGATGATCGCGCGCAAGGATGGCGCGATCATCATCGTCAGCAGCATCGGCGGCCTGCGCGGCACACCGGTGATCGGCGCCTACGGCATCAGCAAGGCGGCCGACATGCAACTGGCGCGCAACCTGGCGCACGAGTTTGGCCCGCACAATGTCCGCGTGAACTGCATCGCACCGGGGCTGATCAAGACCGATTTCGCCAAGGCCCTGTGGGAAGACGCCGAAATGTTGAAAAAACGCACCGCCACCACACCACTGCGGCGCATTGGCGAACCCGATGAAATTGCTGGTGCTGCGGTGTTTCTGGCGTCGCAGGCGGGCACGTTCATCACCGGGCAAAGCCTTGTGATTGACGGTGGCGTGACGATTTAGTGACGTTGAATTTGCGCGATCCGATGCACAAAACCGCGCTGGTCCTGTTTTCTGGCGGTCAGGATTCCACCACCTGCCTAGCCTTGGCGCTCACAAAATATGAGCGTGTGGAAACGATCGCGTTTGACTACCGGCAACGTCACCACATCGAATTGGCATCCAGGCTGAATGTGTTGCGGGAACTGAAAACGCAGTTTCCGGCCTGGGCGCACAAACTGGGCGACGACCATTTGCTCGACCTGGGGGTGCTCGGTGAGGTGAGTGAAACCTCGCTCACGCGAGACACCGCGTTCAAGATGGAACAAAGTGGTTTGCCCAACACCTTTGTGCCGGGGCGCAATTTGTTGTTCCTCACGCTGGCGGCGGCGGTGGCGTACCGGCGCGATTTGCATGTCATCGTCACCGGCGTCTGCGAAACTGATTTTTCCGGCTACCCCGATTGCCGCGACGACACGATGAAGGCCATGCAGTTGGCCCTGTCCCTGGGCATGGACAAACGCTATTTGATTGAAACGCCTCTGATGTGGATCGACAAGGCAGCGACCTGGCAGTTGGCCGAATCGCTGGGTGGCCAGGCCTTGGTGAAGCTCATCATCGAACACACCCACACCTGTTATTTGGGCGACCGGCAACATCGCCACGCCTGGGGTTACGGTTGTGGCGCATGCCCGGCCTGTGAATTGCGGGCGCGGGGTTTCGAAAACTTCAAACGCTCAAAGGCAGCGCCATTAGAGGCTGCTTGATTTGACTTCGAACATCGCTGGCGCGCCCGGAGCTTGCGGTTCGAGCCTCCAGGTCTTGTCGTGAAAAGCGGCGACAGACGGGCGATGTGCTATTGAAATAATAGCGCCTTTCGCTTGTTCTACGACGGCCAGTAGTCTTTTATAGATAGACTCTTCAGCTTCTTTGTCCAGGGCGCTGGTGGCTTCGTCGGCGAATACCCACGTGGGCTTTTTCAGCAGAACCCGGGCAACAGCCAGCCGCTGCCGTTCCCCGCCGGAGAGCTTCTGGCTCCAGGCATCGGAGTCGTCAA
>JANNYX010000265.1:0-9126 GCA_031410295.1 Rhodoferax sp. | reverse complement strand
GCCTTCGTGCGGCCAGTGACCGGTGTGGTAACTGCGGCCTTTGAAATCGCCGATGCCCTCAATGTCTGGCATGCGCGCGGTTGACAAGCACCCGGTGGCGAAGATGCAGAAGCGGGCTCGGACAATATCGCCGGACGGTTCGCGCTTTTCAGTGCGTATCTCCCACAGGGCCGTCGAATCGTTGAAGTGCGCGGCCGTCACTGCGTTGCCAAACGAGATGTCGCGGCGCAAATCAAAACGCTCGGCCACATGCTGGGCGTAAGCCAGAATTTCTGGTTGCGAAGCAAACCGCTCCTGCCAGCGCCAGGACTGCTGCAGCTGCTCGTCAAAAGAGAACGAATACTGCATGCTTTCCACGTCACAACGCGCGCCGGGGTAGCGGTTCCAGTACCAGACACCGCCGACATCACCTGCCTTTTCAAACACCCGGGCCGTGAAACCAGCCTGGCGCAGCTTGTGCAGCGCATACAACCCGCCAAAGCCAGCACCAACGACAATCACATCAACAATTGAATGAGCACCAGACTTCATTGAGCGATCCATACCTGTAGGTTTCTTTACATTCTAGATAGTAATTAAGAACTACTGATCAGTATACTAGGGTTATCCCTTGTCAATAATTTATTGAAGCGCCGAGAATTTGGTCGGGCTCAAGATGGAGGTGGCGGCATTGGCCACAATCACACCGTCTTTTTCAGACTCCGCCCACGCCTGCTGCCACTCAGGATCGGCCGTGAAGGCATCCCATTTTCGTTGCTTCTCCTCAAGCGACTCCCAGGCAAGCATGTAGACGAGTTCCAGGTGTGACGGCCCGATCATGGTGGTCCAGAAGCCAACCTGGCGGATGCCCATGCGCTCCCATATCTTGATGGTTTTCGTTTCAAACCGCTTGAGAAGGGCTGGCATTTTGCCCGGCATGGCACGGTAAATACGCAATTCATACAACATGAGGTTCTCCTTTTTAATACATTGGTTCAGGCAGAGCTGCGTTTCAACGCGCCGTGAATCCGCCATCAATTACTAGTTCAGAGCCGGTAACAAACTTCGACTCGTCCGAAGCCAGGTACAACACGCCATAGGCAATGTCTTCAGGCGTGCCAATGTGGCCCACGGGCTGCAGTGCGTTGTAGATGCGGTTGGCTTCCTTCTGGTCGTCAAACCGCGCCATTGACTTGCGCAGCAACGGGGTGTCGATAAAGCCCGGATGCACGGTGTTGACACGCACGTTCAGGCCCGTCTCCGCGCAAGAAATCGCCACCGATTTGCTGTACAGGCGAACACCGCCCTTGGAGGCGTTGTAGGGCGCAATGTCGGCAAAACCCACCAAACCCATCACCGACGAAATGTTGATGATCGAACCATTGACAGGCTGGCTGTCACGCATCGCGGCGACGGCATGTTTGGTACCGAGAAACACGCCGTCCAGGTTGACTGCCATCAATCCGCGCCAATCAGCCAACGTGGTGTCGGTCGGAAAAGATCGCGCTATGTTGGTGCCGGCGCAGTTGACGGCGATGTTCAATTGTCCGAATCGTTTTCTGATCTTGGCCATCACGCCAATCCATTGCGCTTCATCGACCACGTCGAGTTTCAAAAACAAGCCGTCGCCGCCGCCGTTCTTGATGTCGCGCAGCACCCGTTTGCCTGCCCCCTCATTCAAATCAGCCAGTACAACCGTCGCGCCTTGTTTCGCCAACAAGCGGGCAATCGCTTCACCCAGCCCGCTGGATGCGCCCGTCACCAATGCCAACTTTCCCTGAACCCGGTTCATCGTATGCCTACCTTTCTCTCTTTCTCTACTTGGCAACGCGTTTGCGTGGCATCATTTCGAGCGCTGTACTGACGATCTGGTCAACCGATGGGTACGCCAGTTTTTCGAGCCCCGGCGTCGATGGCTTGGGCACGAACGGTGAACCGATCCGTCGCACCGGCCCGTCGAGTGAAGTAAAGCGCTGCTCGCCTACCGTGGCGGCAATCTCCGAGGCGACCGAGCACACCAGGGTTGCCTCATTCACAACCAACAAACGACCGGTTTTTTCAACCGACTCGAAAATCGTCGCCCAGTCGATGGGCGAAACCGTGCGAGGGTCAATGATTGCCACCGAAATGCCGGTCTCTTGCAGGCGGGTTGCGGCTTGCAGCGTGCGTGAGACCATCAGGCCAGTTGCGACGATGGTGAGGTCAGTGCCTTGGCGCGCCACACACGCCTGGCCAAATGGAACGACAAGATCAGGGTCGTCGGAAACAAGCCCCTTGGTGCCATAGAGAAGCTTGGGTTCAAGGAAGACAACCGGGTCCTCGCCACGCAGTGCAGACTTCAGCAGTCCTTTCGCGTCCGCTGGTGTGGCGGGCATCGCCACCCGCAAGCCGGGAATGTGGGCAAACCAGGCCTCCAGCGACTGGGAGTGCTGAGCGGCCACGCCCTTCGTCATGCCAATGGGAGAACGAATGACCAATGGCACCCGGGCCTGGCCCCCGGTCATGTAGCGAATTTTCGCCGCCTGGTTGACGATTTCGTCCATGCAAACGGTCAGAAAATCGGCATACATGATTTCAGCCACGGCCGGCCCGCCGGTCATGGCCGCGCCCAGCGCAACACCGACGATGGCAGACTCCGAAATCGGTGACTCAAACATGCGGTCACCAAAGCGCTCGCCAAAACCCAGGTGAACGCCAAAAGTGCCGCCGCCAGGCAACAGGTCTTCGCCAATGATGACCATCCCCGGCTGGCGCTCCATCTCCTCCAATAGCGCCTCGCGGATCGCATCCTTGAAGCTGATTTCTCGCAATGTGAATTGGCTCATGCGTAGACATCCTTGCTTAATTCCTCATCGGCAGGGTAGGGGCTGGCCTGTGCAAACGCGACGGCACGCGCCACTTCGCTGTCGATTTCTTCGAGCAGCGTGGCGCGGTGGTCCAGATGCCCGTCGGCGATCAGCTCGGCCTCCAGACGGGCAATCGGGTCACGCGTCTGGCGCAAAACTTCCACCTGATTCTTGCTGCGGTACACCTGCGGATCGCCAGACGAATGCCCGTGGAATCGTTGGGTTTTGAGTTCCAACAACGTCGGGCCGTTGCCGCCGCGAGCGCGGTCAACCGCTTCACACGCGGCGCCATACACCGCGCTGATGTCGTTGCCATCTACCTGCACCCCCGGCATTTTGTAGCTGAGGGCCAACTCCGAAATGTTGCCGAACACCATGGTTTCAGAGGTTTGCACGTATTGCGCCAGACCATTGTTTTCACAAACCAGCAGCAGCGGCAGTTTCCACAAAGACGCCATGTTCATAACTTCGTGAAACGTTCCCCGCGTGATGGCACCATCACCAAAAAACACCACGGCAACCCGGCCATTTTTGCTGACCTTGGCATTCAAAGCGGCACCGGCTGCAATGGCATAGCCCGCGCCGACAATGCCGTTGGCACCGAGCATGCCCGCGCCGAGATCGGCAATATGCAACGAGCCGCCCTTGCCTTTGCAATAACCATCAATTCGACCAAACAACTCGGCCATCATACGGTCCATGCGGGCGCCAACCGCAATGCAGTGGCCATGCCCGCGGTGGGTGGAGGCGGCGTAATCGCCCGGTTTCAAAGTGGCACAAATGCCCACGGCGCACGACTCCTGACCTTCGTAGCTGTGCAGCGCGCCATAGATATTTCCGATGGACGACTGGTACAAGGCGGCGCGTTCAAAGGACCGAATTCGCACCATGTCACGCCAGAAAGCAACCCGTTGTGCGGGTGTCAGGTCAAGCTGGCTCATTGAATTTTCTCCATTACTTTTTCCATTCACTGGTCCATTTGGTGCGGATGTTCAAGGTAACCAACGATGGCCGCCAAAAATTGCGCTGCTGCTACGCCATCATTGGTGCGGTGGTCGAACACCAGCGTCAGGTTCATTTCACTGACAAAGCGCGCGGAACCGTCGGGCGCTTCGCGCGCAACCCGATTCACCCGGCCCACGCCCAGTATGGCCACCTGAGGCGCAGAAATAATCGGCGCAAATGCATCCACCCCCCAGCGACCCAGTGAGCTGATGGTGAAGCTGCCACCCGTCATCTTCCTGCCGTCGAGACGGCCCTCCTTGGCGGTTTGGGCCAGTTCGCGCAATTCTTCGGCAATCGCCTGCTGTGACTTGCTGGCGGTGTCTTTGATGACGACGGTCACCATGCCGTTAGCGGTCGAGACCGCAACGGCGATATGGGCCGTTTTCGAGGGTTTGAATCTGGCGCCTTCCAGCCAGCCGTTGAAAGCAGGGTGTTCGCCCACTGCCAAAGCGCAGGCTCGGACGACCGCCGAAGTCAAGGTTTTCTCGCCGCGCAGCAAGAGCTGCGTGACGTCAGCATGCGACGAGAGGGGAACATGGGGAATCGATTGCCAGGCCCGTTGCGTCGCCTGGGCGATGGCTTGACGCATGGGAGAGAGCGACGCGCCAGAACAGGCTGACCCTTGCACAAAATTGGATTGCCCGCGATTGGTTTCCCCGAGATTTGAATGGGCTCGAATGTCGTCCCGAGTGATGATGTCACCATCACCCGTACCTTCGATACCCTGCCAATCGACACCCAATTCCTCCGCCAGTGCCCGCGCAGCCGGCGATATTTTTCCTTTTGACGCAGACCCCCTGCCCTGAGTCAGGGAAGCGGCAACGGCGGCGTCAGCCTGAAGCTGTTGAGGCGCCGCAGCTTGACCCGCAACGGCGATCAGGCCAATGGCTTCACCCACGGGAACCACCGAACCAGCAATTGCAAGAATGGCGTTGAGAACACCGTCCGCCGGGGCTTCCACGTCAAAGCTGGCCTTGTCAGACTCCACAACGGCGATAACCTCGCCGCTTTTCACAACGTCTCCCACTGCTTTCAGCCACTCTGAAACCGTGCCCTCTTCCATGGTGTGCCCGAGATTGGGCATTCCGATTTTCCAGCTCATGAATGCCAGGCCCCACCGTCGATATTGATTGTCTGCCCGGTGATGTAGGAAGCCCCGGGGCCGCACAGAAAAGTCACTACCGCCGCGATTTCTTCGGGCTCGCCAAAACGGCCCAACGGAATCGTTGACAAAATCGCATCGCCGCGTTCCTGGAAAACCGAGACCGTCATGCCCGTTCGGATGGCGTTGGGCGCCACCGCGTTCACCAAGGTATGCGGCGCGAATTGCCGCGACAAGCCCCGCGTCAACCCGACGATGCCAGCTTTGGCCACCGAGTAGGCCACCCGCCCTGGCACGCCGCGGCGGTAGGCACCAGAACTGCAAAAAACCATGCGCCCCACGGTGCTGGTATTGCGGCGCGACTGGTAGGCTACCGCCAGGTCGTATCCATTGGTCAAGTTCGAGGCCATGGCGCGATCCCAGGCCGAGTGGTCATCAGGAGCCAGCGGATCGGGCTCGAACAGCCCAGCCATGTGGATTAACCCAAAAACCGGCCGAGCCGCTGCGTCCAGTGCGGCAGCAGCATGTGCAGGCGACGCGAGCTGCGACAGGTGGGTGCTGACGCGAGCGCCACTACCCAGCGAAATGGCTGCCACTTCCAGTCGACCTGCGTCCACATCGACAAGCAGTACATAGGCGCCCCGGTCGATCAGGTCTTGCGCACAGGCGCGCCCGATGCCACCCGCCGCGCCGGTGATGACGAACTGGCGACCTTCAAATCCACTCCTGATGTCCAGCATGCCAGCTCTCCATCGCGTTCAATGAGCCGCTCCCGTAGCTACTTTCCAACCCACACCGGTTTTGCAGTCGCGATCGCGGGCGGATAGACCGGTACCGGTTGGCCGTTTTGCCATTGCGCGATTACCAGGCCGGCGCCAATACGGCGTCCGCGTTCGTCCCACTTCAGTGGGCCGGAGAAATACTCCGCAGCGCCGGCGGTTGTGTCCATGCCGCGTATGTACTCCGCCACTTTTTTGCGGTCGGCGACACCCACCTTTTCCAGCGCTTCTCGGTAGATCATGACCTGGCCATAACCATCCAGCGACTGCGCGTTCATCCAGGGGCGATTGGTGCGTGCTTTGAATCGCGCCGCCAGATCTTGATGCCGCTTGCCTGGCCAGTTTGAATTGATGCTGAAGAAGTTCTCCAAATTCTTGGCGCCCATCACGTTCAAAATTTCGGATGTCGCACTGGGGCCCGCCACAGCGAAGGTCGGCAGCACATCACGGCCAAGCCCCAACTCACTGAGTTTGTCCAGCATCAGTTTGAGATCAGACAAGGCAGAGGGCATCAGGAACAAAATGTCGGGCTTGTTGCGGCGCAAGTTGCCGATCAGTTCCGTGGCGTCGGAGATGGGCGGGGTGTAGGGCTTCTCTGAAAGCAGGGTCAGCCCGGCCTTGGTGAAGCCGCCTTCGCGCCAGGTCTTGACCATGCCCTGAATCGCTTGGTTGGTGTCAGCCACCACCGCCACGGTTTTCGGTGTCGGGCCGCCAGCGATTTTGGCCAGCTCCATCACAGTGGGTAAGGCAAGCTGCCCCTGCATACTGGCGACGGGCACGGCTTCAAACAGGTACTTGAAGCCACGCTCGGTCAGCGCATCGGCAAAAGTCTGCGTGATCCAGGGCAACTCGGCACGCTCAGTTTGCTCAGTGACCACCAGCGTCATGCCGCTGAGCGCATCACCCAGGCCACCAATCAGGGTCGGCTCCTGTGCGAGTAAACGCGCCGCAGCGTTTTTGGCCTTTTCGACCGAGTCTTCCGCGTCTGCCGCCACCAATTGCATCTTGGCGCCGCCGAGCGACTTGATGCCGCCCGAAGCATTGATTTCATCAATCGCCATGTCGGCACCGGCCTTGATGTTTTGGCCAATGGATGCCCAAGGGCCGGACAAGGGAACCACCGTGCCGACTTTGACAATGGCCGAAGACTGGGCCAACGCGCCCGGCACGTAGGCGCTGGTCGTCGCGGCAAGGGTGTAGCCCAGCGCTGTGCGACGGGTAATTTGCTGTTTGCTCATCGTAATTCTCCTTCTGGTTCGGGTTGGGTTCGGAAACTTTTACTTTCAGGTGAGCTGCGCTTCAGCCCATTCCCAAATAAGCCTGCTTGATGCGCTCGTTGGCCATTATCTGTTCGGGAGGCCCGTCGGCGACACATTTGCCGACGTCAAGTACGTAAGCCCAGTTGCAAGGCTCCAGCGCCTCCACCACGCGCTGCTCCACCAGGAGAATGGTCAGCTTTGAGTCGCGGTGCAGGTCTTGAATGCGTTCAAAAATCAGGTCCACCACAATCGGCGCAAGGCCCATGGAGGGCTCATCGAGCAACAAAAGCCGGGGCGAAGAAGCCAAGCCGCGGGCAATCGCCAGCATTTGCTGCTCGCCGCCTGAGAGTGTTCCAGCGAGTTGATCCCGGCGCTCTGCCAGCACCGGAAACAGCGCGAAGTTGCGCTCCAGGTTGCGGCCCCAGTCAGCGCGCCCTTTGGCGGTGGACGCACCCATTTGCAGGTTTTCAAACACCGTGAGATTGCTGAACACCTGGCGGCCTTCGGGCACGTGGGCAATGCCCAAATGGGCCCGATCTTTGGCCGGCAGTTTGAGCAGATTTTTACCTTCAAACACAATGCTGCCGGCATCGGGAACCACCTGGCCAGAGATGGTTTTAAACAGCGTCGTCTTGCCAGCGCCGTTAGGTCCAATGATGGCGACAAACTGCCCTTCGTCCACCTTGATCGATACGCCATTCAGCGCGCGAATCATGCCGTAGGTCGCGCTGACGCCTTCAAGCCGCAGCATGGTGCATCTCCAACCATTTTTTGCCGAGATAGGCCTTGATCACCGCCGGGTCGGCCATCACAGTGGCCGGCGGCCCCTCGGCAATCACCTGGCCGTGATCCAGCACGATGAAGCGGTTCGCCAGCCGCGTCATGGCGTGCATGGTGTGCTCGATGATCAGTACCGTCACCCCCGCAGCGGGCAGGCGCTGAATGACCAGCAGAACCTCCTCGACTTCGCCCGCGCCCAAACCCGCCAGGGTTTCATCCAGCAGCAGGAGTTTGGGTTTTGACGCCAACGCCCGCGCCAACTCCATCAGCCGCAATTCCAGGTTGGTCAGGCCACTCACCAGCGATTGTGATTTCGCATCCAGCCCCACCATCACCAAGGCCGCGTGCGCCATGGCGATGGCTTGTGGACCATCCCGGCTGGGCGCAAGCGCCCCCACGACCACATTGTTGAGCACACTCATGCGCTGGAATGGGCGCGCCACCTGAAACGTGCGGCCCATGCCAAGGTGGCACAAGGCATTCGGCTGCAAACCCGTCGCGCTGCGGCTTGCCAACTCGACGCTTCCCGCCGTAGGCGATTGGAAACCGTTGATCACGTTGAAGAGCGTGGTCTTGCCAGCGCCGTTGGGGCCGATAATGCCAACAATTTCCCCGGCGTGTACTTCAAAACTCACGTTCTGAACCGCTTTGAGACCGCCAAACGACTTGGACAGCCCCGTTACTTTTAGCAAAGTGACACCAGCAGGGGTTGCGGTCTGGATGGCAATTTGGGTGGAAATCGGCGCGGCCACTGCAGGCGCAGCAGCCGCTCGCGGCGCAGCGTCCACTGGATTGTGATTCGGCGTGTCGTTTGGCGCAGACCGGCTTCGTCTTGCCAACATGTCCCTCACCTTCCAAAACACACCTTCTGGCGCAAGCAAGATCACCAGCATGATCGTCAGGCCATAAATCACCCCTTGTATGCCCGGCAGAATGTGGCCCAGTTGCGCGCGAAGGCTTTCGGTCAACGGTATCAGCACCACGGCGCCAATCACTGGCCCCCACAAGGTTCCAACACCGCCAAACAAGGTCAATATCAAGGCCTGCGCCGAGACCACGGTGCCAAACACGCCGTGCGGCGTCACCACTTGCAGCACCACGGCGTGAAACCCGCCCACCAACGCCCCGAGCGCGCCGGTGGCGACAAAACCAATCATCTTCACGCGAAAAGTGTTGATGCCTGCCGCTTCCGCTGCCAACTCGTTCTGTTTGATCGACAACATTGCCAGGCCGAAGCGCGAGCGCTCCACCACCAACGTGATGAGCAAGATGACTGTCATCAACGCCACGCCAATCAGCGTGTTGACCCGCCCGTCGGCGAACTGCATGAACCCCACCGGGTCGTCGCGGCGAATCGGAAACGTCAGCTCCTGCCA
>JANNYX010000264.1:0-1509 GCA_031410295.1 Rhodoferax sp. | reverse complement strand
GGCGGCAGGTCAGCTCAAAGCCCACCACGTCGGGCGTCAAGAAGTACACCGGCTGGCCCAGCATCGCCGCTTCAGCTTCAATGCCCCCGCAGCCCCAGGCCACCACGCCAATGCCGTTGATCATCGTGGTGTGGCTGTCGGTGCCGACCAGCGTGTCGGGGTAATACACGCCATCGCTGTTGCGGTGCACGCCGCGCGCCAGATACTCCAGATTGACCTGGTGCACGATGCCAAAGCCCGGCGGCACCACGCGAAAGGTATCAAACGCCTGCATGCCCCATTTCATGAACTCGTAGCGCTCGCGGTTGCGCTGGAATTCCAGCTTCATGTTGATGTCCAGCGAGTTCTTCTGGCCGTAGGAATCGACCATCACCGAATGGTCCACCACCAGATCCACCGGCACCAGCGGTTCGATGCGTTTGGGGTCCTGGCCCTGCTTGACCGCCACACTGCGCATGGCCGCCAGGTCGGCCAGCAGCGGCACGCCGGTGAAGTCCTGCAACACCACGCGCGCCACTACAAAGGGAATCTCGTGGCTGCGCGGCGCGTTGGGTTGCCAGTTGGCCAGCTGGGCCACATGTTGGGACGTGACGCGTTGGCCATCACAATGGCGCAGCACCGATTCGAGCACGATGCGCAGCGATATCGGTAGGTGCCGAATGTTGGGAAATTGCCGCTGCAGCGCCGGCAGCGCGTAAAGCTGGCCGAGCTTGCCGGAGGCGGTCTTGAAATTTATCAGGGTCGAAGCGACGGTGGCGGCGAAGGCAGCGTCGGCAAGGTGGGGCATGGCAGACTCCTTTGGGACAAGCTTGGAAACAGGCAAAAAATGCGTTAAATAATAATTTAATACAGTTTATTGATTAATTTATAATCTTTTTATAATATAAAATAGTAGCAAACAATTAACATTATTTGACGGCCTAATCGGCAATTTTTAAACCTCGTTTTAATCCAATTATTTATTTCGATTCTGCACTCTTTGGACGATCAATCTGCGTACCGTCAACCCCTACTGTCAACCCAGCGCCACCGGCATCAGCCGTTGCACCTCGATCATGTCCAAACGCCGCCCGGGCGGCGCCATGCCGCTGTAGAGCGCCGCTTGTTGCGGGCTGAGGTGTCCAAGCAGGCTGGCCAGGTCGGCCAGGCGAATCCCCTGTCGCGCCAGGTGCGCGGCACCGGCGTGCCAGACGGCGTCAGGCGTCACCTCAACGGCGAAATCGACGCCGGCGTCATGGGCGGCGTAGAGCAGGCCAGTGGTGAGCTGTGTCAATGTCGTGCTGGGCGTGCTGGGGTTTGGGTCATGGACCGCCAGCAACGGCCGGTCGGCATTCGCAGAAGAACCCGACCTGCCATCGGCGGGATCACCGGACACGGCGAACTGCGCAACCAGGGTCGGGTCCAACGCCACCGCTCTTGAATGCAAGCCGCGAATCCGCAAAACACCGCCGGCGACGTCGATGTCGCTGGTCTTGAGCGCCAGCGCTTCGGCGGGTGTCACGCCGCGCA
>JANNYX010000263.1:0-5763 GCA_031410295.1 Rhodoferax sp. | reverse complement strand
CCGAAGTGACGGCGAAATAACCGCTGTACTTCATGCCGACAATGCCGATGGACAACTCCGCGCCGATACGCTGGAACGGGCTGGGCAAGCCCGGAGGCAAGTCGGTGAAACGCGGATGGAAACCGCCGGCGCTGATCAGGAAGCTGGGCTTGTCGCCAAAAATCGCGCGGAAGGCGAATTGCCCGGTGAGGGAAATGAACACCACCCGCGAGTCGCGCAAGACCCCGTCAAACCAGATTTTGAGCGGGTCAAACACGATGCCGCCGGCAAAATCAACCTGCAGGCGCAGGATCGCCAGCGACTTGTCAACCAGCGGCGGCAGTTGCACGATGACCTGGCCGACAAACACGATCTGGCTGGCTTCGATCAACACGCCAATCCGCGCGATCACCAGACTCGGTGTGCCCCAACCCAGCTCCAACATCGGTCCGATGACAAAACCGCCGGCCCTGAACGGGAAGATCAGGCGCAGCTGGCTGATGATCTGCGGCGCGTTGGCCACCGGGTTTTGCGGGAACAGGAAGTTGTCCAACGAGCCGCTGGTGAGGCCCTGCGACAACACATCCACGTTCACCGTGTGTTGCACGCCGAGCAGGCCGCCAATGCCGGTGAGGGTGAAACCAAAACCGAGTTGAATCGGCGGCAGTTGCGCGGTGATGATCAACAACAGCGACCAGCCGCCCGGGTTTTTTGTGGACAACAGACCAATCGCCTTGACGCCAATGGCGGCGATGCGGATGTCCAGGATGCCGCCATATTCGCCGCGGTCCGGGTCGAACAACAGGAAACCGCCGCCCTTGACGATGCCAACGTCAATCGCCAGGCCCGCGCCTGAAGGTGGCTTGAGGTCAAACCGGGGCGCCGTCGCGCCAGCCAGCAGGTCGTCGAGTTTAAGCAAGGTGCCCAAGCGGTCGATGGAGCCGGAGAACGGGCCGATCTGAACCTGGAACGAGCCCGACAACTCGACCTCGATTTTGTTGAGGTCAGCGGCCTTCTTCATCTCGAAAGTGAGGAAGGGAATCTGCACTGGGCTGTTGGGAATTTTCTCCAGCGGTATCGTCGCCTTCAAACCGGTGCCGTCTTTGAGGCGCAGGCCGCCGGACAGGTCGGCGATCAAGCCGAAAGTCAGGGCGACTTCAATCGCATCACCCAGCACCGCGCCAAGGAACGGGTCGTCGCCCACCTTGAGCACCAGTTTGCTCTCCTGCAGGTCAAACTCGACCAGCGGCGTTTGTTTCTTCAGGGTGAAGCCGCCGGACAACTTGCCGATGTAAAAGTGCGTCTTGGCAGCGTCGCCCAGCACCAGCGGTTTGGTGCGTTTGAAGAGGATGCCAATCTCGCTGCTGCCAGATAGAGTGGGCGGGCTCAAGGGTGGCAGTGGAACCGTCAGCACGGGCAGGTCAAGCTGGAGCTTGATCTGCCCGCCAGCTTTGAGTTCCAGCGCGAAATCACCCACGCCCTGCACCGTTTTGAGCGAGGTGAACAACTCGGCGTACAACATTTGCGGCAGCGTGTAGCCCAGGCGCAATTCGAGTTTGCTGGCCGGGCTTTGCAGCAATGTAAAAACCTTGCTGGCCATGGCGGCCGGCGGTGATGGAATGGGCGCAGCCGCTTCCACCCAACCCTTGGCGTCGCTCAAATTCGGCGCGCTGAAGGAGCGGTCCAGAATCGTGCCAATGGTCATGATGGCCAGGCCCAGCACCATTTGCGCTTCGTTGACGTCTTGCGCACTGAGCGAATTGCCCGCCGGATCGGCGCCCTTGAGCAAATACACCAGGCGGCGCGCCGGCGGATCATTGACTGCCGCATCGGCGTCGCCGCTCAAAATCAACAGCAGCTTGGCGATGGAATAGGCGCTGGGCGGTTTGCCCGGATCCGCCGAGGTGATGCGTTTGATCTGCTTGATGACCTTGGAGAGTTCACCCAGGCCAAGGTTGCCGCCACCGAGCCCGGCCAACAATTCACCGACGGTTTTGAGCGCCGCCAGTGATTCACCCACCACCATCGTCGCCATGGCCAGCGACTGCGCTTCTGCGCGGCTGGCGTTGAAGGTGTTGGGATCGATCAGGGCGGCGGTCTTGTTGAGCTCCAACCCCAACCGTGTGCGCAGCGCGTCGATAAGTGGCCCGACCAATTGCGGCGGGCCGCCGGCGTTGAGGTCTGCCTCCAGCGCAGCGACCGTCGTCTGCAGCCATTTGAAGGCGCGCAAAAATACGAGATCGGCAGTACCGGCCATGTCGTTTCCTCCCCTGTAAGCGCGTTCACGCTTTTGGAAATTGTTGTCGAACACCTGGCTCTGTGGCCCGATGCGCTGCGCCGTTGGATCTAAGGAGACGGGTCGGTGAATGGCCCGTCAACGGAAGATTTTCACGTTGCCTGCAGGGCCATGCTAGTAAGTAATTGGCAACAATCTGCGTAACAAAAACGCAAGCTTGTAATCATTTGTGGGCCACCAGGCTGCGGATTGGGTCACCTCGCCGGGCTGCTCGCAACGGCGACAACCGCAGGAGAACAACCCAGATAAATGGAATGAATATTAATTGACTTATAAAGTCTATTCAAGGCCGTCTAATAATGGCCAATACATGCTATTTATTATATATCTATTCCAATTATAATTTAAACAATATTTTATATAATATCAATTTTAAACGTAATTATCCGCTTAAAAATAGGTCATCAATAAACCCGCCAATCAGGCCATTTGAGCGGACCTGGAACTTAACCCCGCACAAACAAAGTTACCAGCGGCTCGCCACCCACCTGGCAACTCCAGTGCCCGTGCACGGTGGCGTCAAAGACGGCGCCCGCAGGCAACATATCGGCCGAATAGAAGTGCTCGCCCGGCTTGAAGACGCGCGAATCGCCGCCTTGCAAACCAATCTGCATTTGCCCGCCCAGGATGAACACCCATTGCGGGTGCGGCGAACAATGGAACGGGCTTCTGAACCCGACCGGACTGTGGCGCAACTGCAGGCCGCCAGAAGGCATCAGCGCTGACAGCATCGACTGCGGGTTGCCTTCGGTCATGGCGACTGGTTCGTCGCGGAATTTGGCGCGGCCATCGGTGTCGGTGAAGAGAATGGTTTTGGTGAAAGTGGTCATGGGTTTCTTTCAAATTGGCGAGCAATGCGTCAAGCGGTTGGTCACGCCGCCAGGGCCGGATCAAACTGGATCAACACCTTCAAGGACTGGCTCTTGTCGCCGGCCAGTTTGAAGGCCTCAACGGCCGACTCAAACGGCAAAATGCGCGTGATCACCGGCTTGCCGTCGATCAGCCGGTTGTTCAAAAACGCGACCGCGTTGGCGAACTCGGGGTGGAAGCGAAAGGTGCCGCGCAGGTCAATCTCTTTGGCGACGATCTGGTTGACGGGCAAAGTCATGTCGCCACCCAGGCCCACCGCCACCAACACGCCTTGGGGCGCGATCACGTCCAACGCGCCCTTCAAGGCGCGCTCATTGCCCGAGCATTCAAACACTCGCTCGAACTGGCCTTTATCGGCCATGTATTTCGTCAAACCGTTGGGCGTTCTGGCCAGATTGATGGTTTCGTCGGCACCCATTTTACGGGCGCAATCCAGCGGCATGTCGGCGACGTCCGTGGCAACGATCTTTGCCGCTCCGGCGCGCCGCAATCCGCCGATCAACAAGGAGCCAATCGGCCCGCAGCCGGTGACCAGCACCTGTTTGCCAAACACGCCGCCGGCCCGGTTGATGGCGTGCAGGCCGACGGACAGCGGCTCGGCCAGCGCTGCCTCACTCAGACTCAAATGGTCCGACAAGGCATGCGCCTGGTGCTGCTCGATCACCAGGCTGTCGCGAAACCCGCCCTGGATGTGCGGAAACGGCATGGCACTGCCATAAAAACGCATTGAGAGGCAATGTTGTTGCTGGCCCAGGTGGCAGAACCGGCACTGGCCACAGGGCCGCGACGGTGAAATGGCAATACGCTGGCCGGGCTTGAAGGCGCTGCTCTCGCTGCCAACTTCAGACACCACACCCGAGACTTCGTGCCCCAGCGCCATCGGCTGTTTGATGCGCACCACGCCAAAACCGCCGTGCTGGTAATAATGCAGATCCGAGCCGCAAATGCCGCCAAAGGCCACCCGCACCCGCAATTGGCGCGGGCCGACGTCTTGCGGGTTGTCCACTACGTCGGGATCAAGCTGCTCCAGCCGAAGGTCAAGCGCGCCGTGGCACATCAAGGCGCGGATGCGCCGCTGCTTGGGGTTC
Source organism: Rhodoferax sp. (assembly GCA_031410295.1). Taxonomy (GTDB): domain Bacteria; phylum Pseudomonadota; class Gammaproteobacteria; order Burkholderiales; family Burkholderiaceae_C; genus JANYCG01. The sequence continues at coordinate 1,530 of JANNYX010000263.1, read as the reverse complement.
AAGGTGTCATCGGTCATTTTTTCTGCCATCCAACCCGCACTCCAACGGCGGTAAAAAACTAAAGCGTCGACGTCACGCCGCCGTCCACATACAGGATGTGGCCGTTGACAAACTTGGCGGCTTCGCTGGCGAGGTACACCGCTGCGCCCGCCAGCTCGTCGACCTCGCCCCAGCGCCGGCTCGGGGTGCGGTTGATCAGCCAGGCACTGAAGGTTTCGTCGGCCACCAGTTTGGCGTTCAGAGCGGTTTTGAAGTAACCCGGACCAATGCCGTTGACATTGAGCCCCAGCGGCCCCCAGTCAATCGCCATGCCTTTGGTCAACATCTTCACCGCGCCTTTGCTGGCCATGTAGGGCGATATGCCGGGGCGGCCCAACTCGCTTTGCACCGAACAGATGTTGATGATCTTGCCCGCCTTGCGTGCAATCATCTTCTTGGCCACCGCCTGGCCGACATAAAAAACACTGTCCAGGTTGGTTTGCATCAGCTCGCGCCAGTCCTCCTCTTTGAATTCATGCAGCGGCGCGCGGCGCTGGATGCCGGCGTTGTTGACCAGGATGTGGATCGGGCCAATGCGGGCTTCGATGTCATCGACCATGGCCTGCACATCCGCGGACTGCGTGACGTCGGCGACGCGTGTGTGCACGCTCAAGCCTTCGTTGCGCAAGAGGGCGGCGGCGGCGTCCAGCTTGGCTTGGCCGCGACCATTGAGCACCACTTGCGCACCGGCCTGGGCCAAACCGCGGGCAAGGGCCAATCCGAGGCCGTCGGAAGAACCGGTGACCAGGGCCAGGCGGCCATCGAGTTTGAAGGAATCGAGAACCATCGCGTCAGCCCAGTCGACTGCCGCTGGTGGCGTCAAAGAGATGGGTTTTTTCGGTGTCCACAATGAGGTGCACGATGTCATCCGGCTGGGCCGACGTGCGGCCATGCATCACCAGCACCAGTTGATGTTCGCCCACCTGCAGCAGCAGTTCTGTCTCAGCCCCCGTGGGCTCGACCACAATCACCGTGGCCGCCACCGTTTGCGCGCCGGCCTCACCCACCTCAGAAATTGACAAGTCGCCCGGGCGCACGCCGTAACTGACCGGCTGACCGTCGACGCCACCGGCTCCTGCCGCCACCGGCCAAAGCTGGCCGGCGACATCAACGTGCGCCGCAGCGCCCGACATCTTCAAAATGCCGTTCATCACATTCATCGAAGGTGACCCGATAAACTGCGCCACAAACAGGTTGCCCGGTTTGTCAAACAGTTCCAGGGGCGTGCCGATCTGCTCGACGATGCCGTCGTGCATCACCACGTTGCGGTCGGCCAGCGTCATGGCCTCAATCTGGTCGTGCGTGACATACACCGTGGTGGTTTTCAGGCGCTGGTGCAGGGCCTTGATCTCGGCGCGCATGGCCACGCGCAGCTTGGCGTCAGGTTGCTGAGCGGCTCGTCAAACAAAAACACCTTGGGGTCCCGCACGATGGCGCGGCCCATGACCACCCGCTGGCGCTGGCCGCCTGACAACTCTTTGGGGAACCGGT
>JANNYX010000262.1:0-2188 GCA_031410295.1 Rhodoferax sp. | reverse complement strand
ACTTCTTGATGCGAACTCCCCTCGTGCGCGTGAAGGCTATGATATTGACCGCGTGAACAACTGGTATCGCTTTGCCCCACGTGCCATCGAGTTGCTCATCTCAGAAGCCGACCGTTTTCAGTTGAAGAGCTTCGTGCACTGCTCTGCCAAGGATCTGTCGGCAAAAACCAATGAGCACAGTGATTGGGCAAGGCGACCGGGCTTTGGGGTGGAATGTGCGTGGAAGCAGTCTGTCGGGTACGTCAAAAAATGGACAAGCGACAGCTTGACCCATTTTTCGCAACCGCGCGTGCTTCCACCCCAAAACCGCACGCGCCTTGCCCTGTCGCTGTGCGAGCGCCCAATCACCAGCAGCGCCCGGAAGTTGGTATCCGGAAGTTGGAATTTGGCGTTTGGTATCCGGCATCTTTCTTTCAGCCCCGGCGCCCACTCGGCACCGCCACCAGCCCCGTCGACAGCGCCGTCCCGCAAACAATCACCAGCCCGCACACCAGCATCCACAGCGTCACTGACTCCCCCAAAAAAACCACGCCAAAAAACACGGCGAAGACGGGGATGAGGAAGGTGACGGTCATGGCTTTGGCCGGGCCGATGCGGCCAATGAGGCGAAAGAAGAGGATGTAGGCCAGGCCGGTGCAGACCACGCCGGATATCAACATCGCGGCCCAGGCGGTGGGGCTCGGGTTGTGCGCCGGCCAGAACCAGAGCATGGGCACGAGCAGGGCGAGTGATGCGCCGCACTGGCTGCCGGCGGCGGTGAGCAAGGGCGGTACCTGGGTCAAAAAGCGCTTGGCGAAACTCGCGGCGATGCCGTAACACAGGCAAGCCAGGAGCAGCACCAGAATTGGGTAAACGTTGTCGTTCACGCTGCCCTGATGGGTTGCGCCGGGTTTGTGGCCCACGCTGTCCCAGGCCAGCATCACGATGCCGATGAAGCCGATGGCCAAGCCCAGCGCGCGTGAGCTGCTGGGGCGGTCTTTGAGCCACCACCAGGCCACCAGCGCGCCAAACAGTGGCACGGTGGCGTTCATGATCGACGAGAGGCCGGTGGTGATGGTCAACAGCGCCCAGGCGAAACAGACAAACGGAATGGCGCTGTTCAGGATGCCGACAAAGAAAGTTTTGCGCCAGTGTTGCCCCAAAGCGCCCAGTTGCCGCTTCGCCAGCAGGATCAACAACAACACCGCCGCGCCGATCACCACACGCAAGCCGGCGCTGGTGAAGGTGCCAAATTCGACCACCGCGACGCGCGTGAAGAGGAACGACGAGCCCCACATCGCGCCGAGCAGGATGAAGTCCAGCAGCCAGGGCTTGGCTGGCGCGGTGGACGCGTTGGGTGCGGTGGACGGGCCTGGTGTGCCAGGTGGCGTTGAAAAGGCTTTTGGTGCAGTCAAGAAAAGCTTCGACGGGTTGAAATTTCAAATCAAACTGGCTTGCCGGGCACCGTCCGCGAGAGTGGATTTTTGCCTGTCAATTTGGCTGTAACCCGGCACACCTTCGTGGTTCAGCAGCCAGGTTTTGCGCTGCAGGCCGCCGGCGTAACCGGTGAGAGAGCCATCCGCCCCCAACACGCGGTGGCACGGGATGATCACGCCCAGCGGGTTGCGCCCCACCGCCATGCCAACAGCGCGCACGGCAGCCGGGTTGTCGATCTGCCGCGCGATCTGGCCGTAACTGGCGATCTGGCCGTGGCGGATTTTAAGCAGCGCCCGCCACACCGATTGTTGAAACAAAGTGCCGCCATGAATGTCCAGCGGCAAGTCGAATTCCGTGAGCTTGCCGGCAAAAAACTCGGCCAGTTGACGCGCCGCTTTGACCAATGTGGGATGGAAATCGTCCCGCGGCCACGCGTGTGGCGCGCTCTTGAAGTCCAGGGCCGAATCCAGTGTTGGGGGGAGATGCCGTTGGTCGGTGAACCAGACGCCGGCCAAGCCGTTGGGCGTCGCGCCCAAAACCATCTTGCCCAAGGGGCTGTCGATGCTGGTTTGCACAATGGAAGGGTGGAATTTCATGATGGTTTAAAGTACAAGTAAGATTACCGTTATAGGCCGTCTAATATATTCGATAGTTTGATATATAAAAAATATCAAAAAAGCATAAAATTTATTCTAAAATACTAATAAAATATATTAACAACGAGAATTCCGGCTACAAAGTTGCCCAGGCCCGCACCACCGCGTAACTGCGC
>JANNYX010000261.1:0-2922 GCA_031410295.1 Rhodoferax sp. | reverse complement strand
GCCTATAGCGGGTTTGAATCACCTATTTTAAGCTTAAAAATTTTTGAAATCCGGCGAAAGCGCTCCATGGTGGCATTGCGCCGTTGAAGGGCTGATTCGTCAAATTTGCGCATGGCGACAGTGTCAATGACGCCGCCTCCCCACCAACCATTGACCCACCTGCATTTCGGTTGATCTCAGAAGCGCCAGGCTCGGCCCGTTGCCTTACCGCTCCCGCCCCGCCTCCTGCGCCACCTTCTGAACCGGTGACAAAAGGTACTCGATCACGGTTCGCCGGCCTTGATGGATTTCTGCCTGCACCAGCATGCCCGGCGCCAGTCTGAGCACGTCACCCGTGGTGCTCCTGAGCTCCTGGCTTGCCAATTTCACCAAGACTTTATAACTCTGCGGGTTCTGGCCTTGGGCCACGGCTTTTTGCGGGTCGTTGGCAGAGGAGTCAGCGCCAATCACTTCTGCCATGCCTTCAAGCATGCCGTATTTTTGAAACGGGTAGGCCTGTAGTTTGAGTTTCACACTCTGCCCCACCGCGACGAATCCGACATCTTCATTGCGGATGGCCACTTCAGCCATCAAAGGTTCATCCTTGGGCACGATATTCAGCAGCGCCGCGCCGGGTTGCACCACGGCGCCCGGTTTGTAGGTGGCCATGTCCTTGACCGTGCCGGTTTCGGTGGCGCGCAATTCCAGCAAGCCCGATTTGTAATTCTGTTTCTTGACCTCACTGTCCAGGCGCTGGTGCTGGTTTTGCAACTCTACCCGCTCATTCTGCAGTTGGCTCTCGTAGCTGGACTTGATCTGTGCCAGTTTCTTGCGGGACTGATCCACCGCCGCAGCCAGGCCCGCCTGGTTGGCTTCCTGCGCCTTGAGCTCCTGCTCTTTCTCTATACGTTCACGCACCTTGTCATTGGCGCCCAGTTCCGAGACGAATCCTTCTTTGACCAGCTTCTCGTAGGACTGGGCCGACTGCTGGTACAGCGGCAAGGTCGCCTTCAACTTGGCCAGTGTCTGGCCGGCGCTGGTCAATTCATGTTGGACCCGGGTCAGGCTGGCTTGCTCTTGCGCCTGGGCGTCAAGGAAACTTTGGCGGTGCGCCTGGTATTGGGCCAAGACCTGCGCCGCCACGGCGGGCGGGTCGTGGGGCATCACTTGCAGCGCCAGGCCTTTGAGTTCGGCGTCCACCCGGCGCAGACTGATGGCCTTGAGCGCCAAGTCGGCCTGCAGGGTCGACAAGTCGGCAGTTGCAGCGGTGGCATCCATGCGCATCAGCACCTGGCCTGGGCGCACTTCGTCACCCTCACGCACCAACACTTCGCGCACGATACCGGGCTCTGACGGTTGCAAAACGCGGCTGTAGGTGCGCGGCGCCAGGCGACCCTCGGCGCTGGCGACGATGTCGAGCTTGCCAAACACCGCCCACAGCGCCAAAGCGCCAAAGACCGCTGTGGTCACATAAGCGACGGTACGCGGCAGGCGCGCTGGCGGGCGCTCCTGGATGCTCAGAAGGTCAGGGGCGAAGTCCGCCGCCCTTTCTGCCGCCCTTTCTGCCATCTTGTCAGTCGCTTGCTTTGATGTGTTCATCATGCCAAGCGTTGGGTTTCGGCTTCAAGCTGGCTGCGCGTCTTGAGCGTTTGTTGCCCGGTTCCTGCCGCCAAACTCGCTTGCGCCGCCAACATGCCCATGCCGCTCAATGCACCAGCAGTGCCGTACTGGAAACTCAAATCACCGCCCAAAGCCTGCGTGTTGCTGCCCAAGAGATGCGCATCGAGCAAACTGTTCATGGCGTTCCAGCCGTTGGCTTCCGTGGCATTGGCTGAAACCGCAGCATCAAATTTTTGCACTAACTTGGCAAAATCAAACAACTCAACCTGCTTGTTGCGGGTGATGTCGGCCGAAGACGCGTTGTAATCGCCCCCGACGGTGATCACTTGCAAGCGGTTCACGCCATGGTTTTTGGCATCGAGGTACCAGTCTTTGAGGGACACACTGTCGCCCTCGCCGAGGTTCAGGATCAGGTCTTTGCCCGATTTGACCAGTTTCAAGTCGGCATACCGGATGCCAGCACCCAGGCTCAGGGTGTCGTTGTTCGACCAACTGTTGGTCACGGTGTCAGCGCCATCACCCCGGTTGAAGGCGAAGATATTGCGGTCCAGGCCAGCGTCAATGGCGTCATTGCCTTTGCCTGCGGCAATCCAGTCGGCGCCGTTGCCGCTGCTGATGCTGTCGTTGCCGGCGCCAGCTTCGACCAGGTCGTTGTCGTTGCCGGTAACGATTTTGTCGGCCCCTGCGCCGGACTGCACGATGTCGCGGCCAGTGTCGGTGTCGATGGTGTCGAGCCCCGCCCCGGCAAGCACGTAGTCGTTGCCGTTGCCGGCAAAGAAGCGGTTATCACCCAACAGGTCCACCAACAGGTCGTTGCCGTTGGCGCCGTCCAGCAGGTCATTGCCAGCCTCGCCATAAAGTGCGTCATCGCTGTTGCCGCCGTAGAGCAGGTCATTGCCGCCGCCGCCGTAAAGCAGGTCTTCCTGGTTGTCGCCTACCAGCGTGTCGTTGCCAGAGCCGCCGTACAAGACGTCTTTGTCATTGCCGCCAAAGATGTAATCGTCGTTTCGGCCGCCCAGCAGCAGGTCAGCCTTGTTGGTGCCAATCAAGGACGTGGATTGAATCAAGAGGTCAGACCAGCCGTAGTTCGCGCCACCAGCAAACACAAAGGATTCAACCGGGCACGACAGGTGGCCTTGCGCGTCAACACCCAGTGTGATGTCCAGGCCCTGCGTCGCAATTTCATTGCCCTGCGCATCCAGCACACGAATCTGCGCCACTTTTGAACCACTGACGGTCGCGACCCGAAGCGCCACATTGTCCAGAGTCAGGCCAGCGCCAAATCGGACCGTGTCCAAACCGCTGCTGTCCGTGACGGTGTCC
>JANNYX010000260.1:0-2521 GCA_031410295.1 Rhodoferax sp. | reverse complement strand
GGCAAGGCGGCGGTCAAAGCGTGTATCCCATCCGCAGCCGCAAGCACCTGGCCCGCTGCGGGATGCTTCATTGACGCCCCGGCCAACAACGTGGCCACAATGACCTGGGTGAAATAACACGCGGCCACGATGTACGGACGGTGCACCCGATCGGCGACGTGGCCTGCGGGCAGGGTCAACACCAGCGCGGGGAGGAATTGGTACAGGCCGACCAGCCCCAAGTCCCAGGCACTGCCAGTGAGTTCGTACATTTGCCACGCCAGTGCTACCAGCAACATCTGGTTGGCAGTGGTGCCAAACAGGCGTGCGCACCAGACGCGCACAAAAGCGCGCTGGCGAATCAGCTCAGTGAATGTGTCCAGACGCGTGTCCTGGCGGGTGTTCAGGGGAAACCAGCGGGGCTGGGTTCAGGCGCCAACAACAGCGCCTCAAAAAAGCACCTGTTGCTTGCGGATTGCCGCTGCGGCACCTGGCGCACGCCCGCCCGTCACGGCAACAGCGTGGTGAGCCCACCCATGTAGGCGCGCAGGGCGGCTGGCACGGTGACCGAGCCGTCGGCGTTCTGGTAATTCTCCAGCACCGCCACCAACGTGCGGCCGACCGCCAGGCCGGAGCCGTTCAAGGTGTGGACCAGCTCGTTTTTGCCCTGCGCATTCTTGAAGCGGGCCTGCAAGCGCCGCGCCTGGAAGGCTTCACAGTTGCTGACCGACGAGATCTCGCGGTAGGCGTCTTGCGCCGGCAGCCAGACTTCCAGATCGTAAGTCTTGGCCGCGCCGAAACCCATGTCGCCGCTGCACAACAACATCACGCGGTAGGGCAAGCCGAGCTTTTGCAGGATAGCCTCGGCGTGGCCGGTCATGGCCTCAAGCACCTCGTAACTTCTTTCCGGATGCACGATCTGCACCATCTCGACCTTGTCAAACTGGTGCTGGCGGATCATGCCGCGCGTGTCGCGCCCGTAGGAGCCGGCTTCGGAGCGGAAACACGGCGTGTGGGCGGTGAGTTTGATCGGCAGATCGCTCTCGGCCAGCACCTCGTCGCGTACAAAATTGGTCAGCGGGACTTCGCTGGTGGGAATGAGATAAAGAGTTGATGTATAGCGTCCAGATACTCCACCCATAGCCAAATGCCTAGCTGCAATTGCTTCGCCTTTCAATATTTGCTCATCAAATTCTGGGTCTCCAACATTGAATCCCTTTGATGCCGTAAATAAATCTTCCTCAAACTTGGGCAACTGGCCCGTACCTTCGAGGGATTTGCGGTTGACCAAGTAGGGCACATAACACTCGGTGTAGCCGTGCTCCTCGGTCTGCACGTCCAGCATGAACTGCGACAGCGCCCGGTGCATGCGCGCGATCGGGCCCTTCATCACGGTGAAGCGCGAGCCGCTGAGCTTGACCCCCATGTCAAAGTCCAGTCCCAGCGGCGTGCCCACATCGACGTGGTCTTTTGCTTCAAAATCAAGAGCGGATGGCGCAGATCCCGTGGGGCTCCAGCGGCGGACCTCGACATTGCCGTGTTCATCGGCGGCCACTGGAACACTGGCGTGCGGCAGGTTGGGCACGGCCAACAGCAGGTCTTGCAACGCGCCTTGAAGCTGATCGAGTCGCGCAGCAGAGGCTTCCAATTCAGCCTTGAGGGCGCCGACCTCGGCCATGGCGGCATCCGCTTCGGCAACACCGGCAGCGCCTCGGGCCTTGAGATGGCCGATTTGTTTGCTCAAGGTGTTGCGTTTGGCCTGCAGTTCTTCGGTGCGGGCCTGAAGGGATTTACGCTCGGATTCCAGCGCCCGAAAGGTTTCAACGTCCAGGAAGTTTTGCGGTTTTTTGCGGGTCTCAAGGCGGGCGACGACCGAATCAAGGTCTTTTCTGAGGTGGAGGATGTCAAGCATGGATCGATTTTAGATTCAGCCCAGGCTCAATCGAGTTTCAGACCTTTGGGCAACGGAAACTTGGTGGTTTCCTGGACGCCGTTCATTTTGCGCACGGACACGGCGCCCAAAGCCTTGACACGGTCGATCACCTGCTTGACCAGTATTTCAGGGGCCGAGGCGCCGGCGGTCAAACCCACGCTTTGTTTGCCTTCGAGCCAAGCGGTTTGCAGTTCGTCGGCGTTGTCAACCATGTAACTTGGAACGCCCAGCTTACGCGCCAGTTCCGCCAGGCGGTTGCTGTTGGAGCTGGTCGGGCTGCCGACCACAATCATCACGTCAATTTGCGGCGACATCAGTTTGACGGCGTCCTGCCGGTTTTGGGTGGCATAACAAATGTCTTGTTGCTTTGGGCTTTGCACCTGCGGGAAACGCGCCATCACCGCCGCGGAAATTTCCGCAGCATCGTCCACGCTGAGGGTGGTTTGTGTCACCAGTGCCAGTTTCGCGCTCTGGCGCGGGTTGACACGGGCCACATCCGCCACATCTTCGACCAGATGGATGCCGCTTTCGAGCTGGCCCATCGTGCCTTCGACTTCCGGGTGGCCCTTGTGGCCGATCATGATGAATTCAAAGCCCTCTTTATGCAGT
>JANNYX010000259.1:0-1566 GCA_031410295.1 Rhodoferax sp. | reverse complement strand
GGCAGCGACCGTGGGCCGAAAGATTTCACGACGATTCCTTTGACCGACCAGGCGGCGCTGCTCAAGCGTTTTGGCCACGAATTCGAAACAGCGCATGACAGCATGGAACTGGCCACCGGCGCCTCGCCCACCTGGGACCACGCGGCGTTTCTGGCGGGCAAACAGACGCCGGTGTTTTTCGGCTCCGGTGTGAACAACTTTGGCGTGATGGAAGTGCTGGATGCGCTGGTGGACTTGGCGCCTGCGCCGCAGTCACGCACCAGTTCGTTCGTCGTCAATAAACAGCCTGTCATCAAGGAGATTCAACCAGACGACGCGGCCTTCTCCGGCGTGGTGTTCAAGGTGCAGGCCAACATGGACGCCAACCACCGCGACCGCATCGCGTTTGTGCGCATGGCCTCGGGCAAATATACGCCGGGCATGAAATTGAAGGTGATGCGCAGCAACAAGGAGCTGCGCCCGACCAGTGTGGTGACCTTCATGAGCCAGCGCCGCGAAGCCGTCAGCGAAGCCTTCGCCGGCGACATCGTTGGTTTCACCACCCACGGCGGCGTGCAGCTGGGCGACACCATCACCGACGGCACAGTCAACTTGCAGTTCACCGGCCTGCCCTTCTTCGCGCCCGAACTGTTCATGACCGTCGTGCTGCGAAATCCATTGCGCACCAAGCAGTTGCAGCAAGGCCTGGCGCAACTCGGAGAAGAAGGCGCGATTCAGGTGTTTCGCCCCGAAATCGGCGGCAATATGTTGCTGGGCGCCGTTGGCCAGTTGCAGTTTGAAGTCGTGCAGCACCGTCTCAAAGGGGAATACGACGCCGACATCCGGTTGGAGGGCAGCCAGTTCACCGGCGCGCGCTGGATCACCGCCGACACGCCGGCCGAGCTGAAAACCTTTGTGGAGGCCTACCCGGCGCGCATGGCGCGTGACGCCGCCAGCACGCTGGCGTTTTTGTGCACCTCGCCGTATGACGTGCGGCTGGCGCAGGAGCGGTTCCCGAAGATCCACTTCCACCCGCTGCGCGAGCATGCCGGGTTGGTCTTGCAGTCGTCCAACTGACCATGCTGGCGCTTGCGCATTGGCCCATTGAAGATCGCAAAAACCTGATCGGTGTCTTCACCGACATCGACGACACCCTGACGACTGACGGCGCCATCACCACCGACGCCCTGGCGGCGCTGGCCGATTTGAAAGCGGCGGGCCTGCACGTGATCCCGATCACTGGCCGCCCGGTTGGCTGGAGCGAAGGCTTCCTCGCCGGCAATGCGGCAAAGGGGGTGGCGCCCTGGCCAGTTGACTGTGTCGTGGCCGAAAACGGCGCGGTTGCAATTTATATCAAAGAAAACGGCAATAGGCCGTCAGAAAATATAGATAGTTTGCTATTAAAATTATATCAACAGGATGCCACGACACGCGCGCGCAACCGGGTCCGCATGCAAGCCGTGGCGGCGCGGGTGTTGAAGGAAGTGCCCGGCGCCGCCTTGTCGCGCGACACGGCGGGGCGTGAAACCGACATCGCCATCGACCACAGCGAATTCGCGTCCTTGAGCCAGGAACAGATCGACCAGG
>JANNYX010000258.1:0-2450 GCA_031410295.1 Rhodoferax sp. | reverse complement strand
GTGGCCGGGTTGACGGTCTCAAAATAGCTGCCACTGGCAACAGATTTACCAGCAATCAAATGGTCGATTCTCACGGGGCTCCTTGAATGGTGTTGACGAGTGCGCCAATGCCCTCGATCTCGGTCACAACCACATCGCCCGGCTGGCAATCCACCACACCATCGGGGGTGCCGGTCAGGATCAAATCGCCGGGTTGCAAGGTCATGAAACTGCTGAAATATTCGATCAGGAAGGGCACATCGAAAATCATGTCTTGGGTGTTGCCCGATTGGGTGATTTGCCGTTGACAGTGGTTTGCAGCGCCAAGGCCTGCGGATTGGGAATATCGGCAGCATCTACCATCCATGGCCCGATCGGCGTGCAGGTGTCGCGGTTTTTTACCCGCAAATTGGGGCGGTACCAGTTCTCCAGGTAATCGCGGATGGCGTAGTCGTTGGCCACGGAGTAACCGGCGACAAAATCATAAGCATCGTCACGCTTCACCCGCCGCGCGGTCTTGCCGATGACGACCGTGAGTTCACACTCGTAGTGCATGAATTTCACGCCCGCCGGGCGGCGTGTGAAGGCGCGGTGGCCGATCAATGCGCCTTCACCTTTGATGAACACCAGGGGCTCTTCGGGCGCCTTGAATTCAAGTTCTTTGGCATGGTCGGCGTAATTCAGGCCCAGCGCCAGGACAGTGCGCGCCTGCGCCACGGGTTTGAGTGGCGGCAGCCAGACCACCGCGTCGCAGGAAACCGTGCGCCCGTCTTCCAGCAGAAGTTGGTCGCCATGGTCCACGGCGTCGTGAATCGCGCCGGCGAAGGCGACGCGCGCCCGCTTCACAGGGACTCCGCAATCACGGTGTTTGACAAAACACCCAGCGCCGCATGGGTGGGCGAGCTGATCCCAACAGTGTCGCCCACCTGTGCCAGCGGCCTGGTGCCACCCGCAAGACAATCGAGCCCAAGCATCAACGCGTCACCTTCGCGCAGCGACATGAATTCGCTCACATCCCGGGCCAGGGTTTCGGCGTTGCGGATCAATTGTGAAAAATCCACCGTCTGTTTTAGAGCGCCGTTGATGTGTACTTCCAGCCTTACGCGGGCGACGTCGCCGAGCGCCTGGGCCGGTACCCGTTGGGTGCCAATGCCGAGAAAACCATCCAGGCATTTGTATTTGACGGGCGGTCTGAAATAACTGGCGTGGAGGATCGAGAAATCGTTCATCAAGACCCAGTATGCTATATTATTAGTAGCATAGTATGTCCTGTTTATGTCGGCCTTAGTGCCAAAAACCATGGCAAGGGTAGCGCCGACCTCGATTTGCGGCACGTGCGCCGGTAACGCAACGCGACCGCCATTGGGGTTCCAGGTGTTGGCGGTTTTCACATACAACACAGGCGCCTTGGGGGCTGCCCGGTATGGCACCTGCCCCATTTGCGGCGCAAAACAGGCGAACTCCCGCTTGAAGTTCAAGAGTGTGCCGTAGACGGTGCCAAGCCGTGCTGGTCGGGTGGTGGTCATAGTCATCTGGGTAAATTATTGCAGGGCTGGGCTGGCGGCCTCTGCGCGCAACCATGCGGCGAAATCCTGAGCGTCAGCGTTGTTGGCAGCCAGCGGGCTCAGCGCCAAAAAATAACCGCGTTGTGACGCTGCGGCACCCTTGAACGGCGCCACCAGGCTGCGGTTTGTCAACAATCCGTCAAGCAGGGGAAAGCGTCCGATGGCAACGCCCTGTCCGGCGACTGCCGCAGCGATGACGTCGGTATATTGGGTGAAGCGGACGGTGTTTTTGGCGCGTATTTCAGCCAGGCCCATGACGCGAATCCAGGGTTCCCAATCTTCCGTCAAAGCCATGCCACGCGGCGTGTCGATGGCCAACAGGGTGTGGTGGGCCAGGTCGGCCGGGCTCTTGAGCGGATTGGCCCGGTTAGCCAGCAATTGCGGCGAACACACCGGCAGCACCGTTTCTTCAAACAACGCCGCGCCCACGCCATCTTTGATGGCGCAAAAGCGCACCGCCAGATCAAGCTGGTTGCGCTGCAGGTCCTGAACGTCCAGCGTGGCTGAAATGCGCACGTCCACCTCAGGGTGTTTTGCCGTGAAACGCGCCAGCCGCGGGATCAGCCACAACGACGCAAAGCCGGGCGTGGTGGTGATGGCCACGGTGCGCATCGTCGAATGGGCGCGCACCAGCCGGGTGGCGTCGCGCAGGCGTTCAAGGCTGTCCGCGACAGCGCGCTGCATGACGCGCCCGGCTTCGGTCAATGCCAGGGCACGATGGCGGCGCTCAAACAAGGCAACGCCCAGCCCGGCCTCCATCTGCTGGATCTGTCGGCTGACGGCGGACTGCGTCAAAAACAGCTCCTGTGCCGCCTGGGTGAAGCTCAAGCTTCGGGCCGCTGCATCAAAACTGCGCAGCAAGTCCAGCCGCGGCAGATCCTGGCGAGTGATTGCCAGGGGCGATGC
>JANNYX010000257.1:0-2484 GCA_031410295.1 Rhodoferax sp. | reverse complement strand
ATCTCAAGTGAAAGTGGCCGCACGCGATTGAGCACCTCGGCTACGCGGGCGCGGGAACCGATGTAGGGTTCCATGTTTTTGCGGGTAAGTCCTCGCGCTTCCATGACATGCAGGAGCAGGCTGACGGGATCGACGTCGGGCACTTTGAAGTGTTTTTGCTCGTATTCTTCAACCAGCAGGCTGAGGATTTCAAGTTCGTCGGCTTCGGGTGACTTGGGTTTTGCGTCCCAAACCTGGTCAATGCGCAGCAGGGCCTCTTGGTGATCGGACTTGGTGCGGATGAGATGGATGTTCATAATTTCCTCACACGGTTGCTGCGTTGATCTGGTCGTATTGCCTGTGGGTTCCGACAAAGCGGATGTAGGCGATTTGGCGGTTGTAATGCATGGCCACCACCAATCGGTAGTCGTTTCCCTTGATGTTGAAGACAACCCGGTTTCCAGCGACAAAACTGGCATTGCGGTAGGCCGCCTTCACATCGGCTGGTGAGTCCCAACCTACGCGGCTGGCGACGGCATACCAGGCGCTGAGCGGCTCCAGCGCGCCAGGATGTTTGTTCCAAAAGTCCCGCAAAGTGCCCAGTGCAATGATGCGCATCAGTGAACTTTAGCATGTTCCCGTTTTGGGAGCAAAAGGAATTTTATCTACGGAACCTTTTATTCGTAAAACAGTGCGTTTTGCGGCATGTTTTAAAAATCTTACAAGAAAATGACCCTCAGGCCGTCGAATAATATAGGTTTTATGCTATATAAATAATAGCAAATCGGTGACACAAGAAAGTTCTTGAGTTACCATTTTTTTGAACATTCGCGGCTGGAATTCCATGGGGTGAGAGACCGTTGATGGGCAGCCGTTACACTCCATTTGTCAAATTTCCGCCACCTCTGGCGGGTCGCCTAATTCTGGAGCCGCCAATGCTGTTTGGAAAACTCATGCCCCGCGAGGGCAATTTTTTCGAGATGTTCAACCAGCATGCTGATCGCATCGTCGAGGCCGCCCGTGCGTTCTCGCATTTGGTCGCCAATTACAACGACCCGCACCTGCGCGAGCAGTACAACCGCGACGTTGACAATGCCGAGCGGGCGGCGGACCGCATCACCCACGACGTCAACAAGATGTTGCACAAGACCTTCATCACGCCGATCGACCGCGAGCAGATCCATTCCCTGATCAACACCATGGACGACGTGGCCGATTTGATCCAGGACTCGGCAGAAACCATGGCCTTGTACGACGTGCGCCACATGACCGAAGAGATCACGCGCCTGACGGACTTGAGCGTGCGCTGCTGCGAGCGCCTGAAGGACGCCGTCTACATGCTGGCGAAAATCGCCGATCCGAAAGTCGCCGAAGCAGCGCTGAAAACCTGCGAGGAAATTGACAAGCTTGAATCTGATGCCGACCGCGTGATGCGCTCGGCCATGAGCAAACTCTTTCGCGAGGAGCCGGATGTGCGCGAGGTGATCAAGCTCAAGGCAATTTACGAGCTGCTGGAGACCATCACCGACAAGTGTGAAGACGTGGCGAATCTGATCGAGGGCGTGGTCCTCGAAAACAGCTAGATCGGCCAGCCGCGATGCAAGGCATTCAAGTGGCCCTGTGGGTCGTCATCATGCTGGTCCTGCTGGCCTTGGCGTTTGATTTCATGAACGGGTTTCACGATGCCGCAAACTCCATTGCGACGGTGGTGTCGACCGGCGTGCTCAAGCCCGGTCAGGCGGTTTTGTTTGCCGCGTTTTTCAATTTCCTTGCGATATTCGTGTTCAAGCTTAGCGTGGCGGCGACGATTGGCAAAGGCATTGTGGACCCTGGCGTGGTCGACACCCACGTTATTTTCGGAGCGCTGATTGGCGCCATCACCTGGAACTTCATCACCTGGTATTACGGCATCCCGAGCAGCTCGTCCCATGCGCTGATTGGCGGCATCGTCGGTGCTGTGATCGCCAAGGCCGGGACCAGTGCGCTGATATCGAGCGGCATCATACGCACCGTGGCCTTCATCTTCGTCTCGCCGTTGCTGGGCTTTCTGTTGGGGTCCTTGATGATGCTGCTGGTAGCCTGGTTATTCCGCAAAACCACACCGTCGCGGGTGGACGGCTGGTTCCGGCGCCTTCAGCTGATTTCGGCTGGCGCCTATAGCCTGGGCCACGGCGGCAATGATGCGCAAAAAACCATTGGCATCATCTGGTTGTTGCTGATCGCTACCGGTTACGCCTCGGCGCAGGACAAATTGCCGCCGATGTGGACCATCATCAGCTGTTACATCGCGATTGCCGCAGGTACCATGTTTGGTGGCTGGCGCATTGTGAAGACCATGGGGCAGAAAATCACCAAACTCAAGCCGGTAGGCGGGTTCTGCGCGGAGACCGGCGGGGCCATCACGCTTTTCATCGCCACCGGCCTGGGAATCCCGGTCTCCACCACCCACACCATTACCGGTGCAATTGTGGGCGTGGGCGCGGCCAAGCGGGCCAGTGCGGTGCG